>DATMTF010000083.1:0-10695 GCA_035565015.1 Asticcacaulis sp.
GCTTTGGGTCGGGCGGATCCACACCGTCTCATCGCCCTGCGTCGCCTCGCGCAACAGATAGGCTTCGCGGCTGCGCAGATTCACCACCTTGATCAGGGCCGAGCCGTGCGACGCATCGCCGCGCCTTATGACATAGCCGAAGCCGCCGGCCATATCCGCCCGGCGCAACAGGGCCGAAACCCACAGATCGGCGTGCAGCAACATTCGCTTAACCTTGTTTGGCAACGGGAACCTAAGCCTGTTCGGTTAGGCTGCGCGTCATGAACGGGTCTTCCTACAGCAAAAAGAGCGCGATGAAAAAGGCGCTGTGCGTCTTCGCCGCCGCCGTGACCGGCGGCTGGGCGCTGCTGGCGCCGCTTGGGACCGCCGCCGACGCGACGGACGCCGTCACCGCGACGACCCTGAACCGCTACTTCCTCGCCCTGGCCAATGACCGCTGCCGCGCCTTGCCCGACGACGCCGCCATGGCGCTCAAGGCCGGATATTTGCAGGCGCGCAACGCCGCCTTACGCGCCGGCCACAGCATGAACGATCTTGGCCCGTGGCTGCAACGCGCCCGCGACGCCGCCGCAAGCGTCGCCTGCGACGCGCCCAAACTGACCGGCGCGTTTCATGACGCCGCCGCCGCCTATCGCCGCTTCATCGTCCAGACGAGTCTCGACCTGCCAGGCTTACAAGCATCGTGGCGCGCCGACCGCAGTTACGGCGACGACGCGAAATGGCGGCTCGTGCAATATCAGAACCTGCCCGCCGCCGATCTCGCCTTCGGCGTTTATGGCAGCCTGAACGCGCCGCGTTTTGCCGTCATGGCGAATTTCCACGATGGGGCCAGACCCTATGCGGCGCGGCTATTGCTGCGCAACGCCGATCTGGTCGGCGAAGGCGTGATCCTCAGCGGTCCGAACGACGTCGCCGCCGTGCCGCCGCCAGGCTTCGGCGCCGCCTCGCTCGGCTTCATGGCGCGCGACGCGCAGGCGGTCAGCGCGGTGCTGCGCCCTTCGGTCCAGACCAACGGCGCCGGTTTCAGCCTGACCGGCGACTATGTCGGGACTGCTCAGACGCAGGCCGCCACGCGCTTCGACTTCCCCAGCCGGGCCTGGCCCGCCATGGCGCGCCTCGATCCGCGCGAGGACATGGTGATCGAATTCGATTTCGATTCCGGCCCGCGCTATGTGCGTTTCGAGGTCGGCGACTTCATCAGCGGCCTGATGTACGTCACCCTGCCGCAGCCCTATACGCACAATCAGCTCAATACGACGGGCTGATCAGCTTTTCGGCGGTCGGATCACGAAGTCGCCGAAGCTGCTGACATTGCCCGGCGTGTGGTGAATGTCTTCCAGCGGGCGATAGGCCGGGTGCATGGCGGCGCGCGCGAACGCCTCCAGCGATTCCATCGCCGCCGCCGACGAGGGCGCGATACCGCTCAGCGGCAGCGAAGGCTGGTCAGGGTCCGCGTCCGCGACGCCCAGCGGCAGGCTGACCGTCACGCATGCGCCTTCGCCCGGCGTCGAGTCGATGCGCATCGTTCCGCCCAGCATGTGCGTCATCGCCTTGACAATGGACAGGCCCAGTCCGGTGCCCTGCGCGCGCTGCTCGGACGATCCGACCTGCTCGTAAGGCTGGCCCAGGCGGCTTAAATCCTCAGGACCGATGCCGATGCCGGTGTCGCGGATGACCAGATTGAAAGCGTCCGCCTCACCGGTCATGTCCAGCGTGACCTTGCCGCCGCGGGGCGTAAACTTGATGGCGTTGGACAGAAGGTTCAGGCAGATCTGCTTGATGGCGCGCCGGTCGGAATGGACGTGCAGCGCCTGCGTGGGCAAGTTACTGACAAGCTCGACGCCCTTGTCGTGCGCCTGCCCGCGCACTACGCGCAGGCTCTGCGAGACCGGATCGCGCGCATCGAAGCTTTCCAGCGTCATCTCATATTTCCGCGCCTCGATCTTGGACATGTCGAGAATGTCGTTGATCAGGTCCAGCACGTGCTGACCCGATTCCCAGATCAGTTGCGCATATTCGGCGTATTTAGGCGGCAGATCGCCGAACAGCTTCTGGCGCATGATGTCGGAAAAGCCGATCACCGCATTGAGCGGCGTGCGCAGTTCGTGGCTCATACTGGCGACAAATTGCGTCTTGCCCGCATTCATCGCCTCGGCCTCGGCGCGCGCCGTCTCCAGCGCCGCCTCGTGCGCATGTTGCAGCGAGGCGTCGCGCAGCACGCCGTAAAGGCGCCCGTCCGCGCCCTTGCGCAGGCTGAGCGCGACATAGTGGTCGAGCGCGGCGTGCGGCGTAAAGCCGATCTCGGCGCGCCCGTCGCGCGCCGCCGTCTCCAGCGCCTCGCGCACGCCCAGCCGGTCAGGGACATGGGCGGCGGCGGCGACGCCCATCTGCATCATCAGACGCAGATCGACGCCCGACGGCCCTTCGCCATAACCGGCCAGCAGCCGACCGCCCGCATCGAGGCAAACGATCAGCGCCGGTTGCTCGGTCAGCATGTGGAACAGACGTTCGCGCGCGCCCTCGGCCTCCGCCGCGCGTCCGGCGCGCAGGCGCAAGGCGGGCAAAAGCGCGACGCCCAGACCGATGACGGTTAGAAAAACCGCAATCGCCGACAAACTCAGCCGCTCATTATGCGTAAAGGCGACCTCGCCGCTCCACAGGCTGATAAATCCGCTCAACAGGGCGACGACGAAGGCCAGAGAGGCGCCGACCGAGATCAGGGTGCGCTGATTCAGCACCACCGCCGCCAGCAGAGGCGCCGCCACGCAGACCGCCAGAGGGCCGCTCACTCCGCCGGTCAGAGCGGCGGCGAGCGCGGCGCATATCGCCCAGATCGTGATCAGCAATCGCCGCGTCAACCGTGTGTCGCGCCACAATAGCAAGACGCAGGCCGCGCCCGGAATCGCCATGACCAGCAACGCCGTGACGGCGGGCGGGGCTGCGCGCGCCAGCATCAGCCCGATCATGCCCAGCAGGTTGCAGGCCGCCCAGCCGAAATGCCAGGCCAAAGCGCCAAAGCGCAGGCCGCCGCCAGGCTCGTCCGCCTTTACACTGTGCAGCCAGCGCGTCTCGTTCAGCACATTTGTCCTTTCAGGCGCAAAACGCGCCAACCGAAGCGATTTTATCGGTTTGCGGGCCAGAATACGAAGAGTCTCGCGCCGCAAGCGAGTCGAAAAACACGCCGGGTAAGGCAAGTTTAAGACCGGCGCCTTAATATGGCGCGCAAAGGGCGAGCGCGACCGGCTCCTATACGCCCTTTCAGGGTAGTTGTGTATGACCTTTCTCCAGCGGCAAGGCGCCGACGTCAGCGATGACGGCGATGCGAAAACCTGGACCTCCCATGCGACGCCGGGTGACGGCGACGCCGCGCGCCGCGCCTTTCTGCGCATGGTCAGCCACGAGCTGCGCACCCCGCTCAACAGCATTATCGGCTTCGCCGACATCTTGCACGGTCAGCTTTACGGCCCGCTCGGCTCGCCCGAATATGTCGAATATGCGGGCATTATCCGCGACAGCGGCGCGCGGCTTCTGCACCTGTTCAACAATGTGCTGGAATTGATGCGGCTGGAAGGCGGCGGCGGCTTTGCGCCTGCGCCCGAAGCCGTGCAGCCATGGCTGGAAGAGGCCATCGCCCGCCGCCGCGAAGCCGCCGCCGTGCGTCAGATCGAGTTGCGGCTGCGACCGCTAGATGCGCCCGTAATCGCGCTTGTCGATCCCAAGGGGCTTTTGACCTGCCTCGATCACCTGATCGGCAACGCCATCGACTTCACCGCAGCAGGCGACTCGGTTGAAATCGCCGCCCGCCGCGAAGGCCGTCATGTGCTGATCAGCGTCTATAATCGCGGTCCGGCGCCCGCGCCCGATGATATCGAGCGATTGATGCAGCCCTTCGAGCAGGACGGACAGGTGCTGAACCGCAGCCATGACGGCGCGGGTCTCGGCTGGCCCATTGTGCGCCTGACCGCGCAGGCCATGGGCGGCGAATTCGGCGTGGCGACCCGCACGGGTGAAGCGCTCAGGGCCGTGCTGCGCTTTCCGGCGGCCTGACGGCGACGCGCAGTTTCACACCTGCAATATTTTCCGCATAGTGTCGCCCGGATCGGCTGTTAGTCCGAAGATGGATTTCGGGAGGCTTCATCCATGCGTCAATCTCTGTTCCTCGCCTGCGCCATGCTGGCGCTGATCGCCGCGCCCGCCTTCGCCCAGATGAACGGGGGCATGGATGGGGGCATGGGCGATCAAATGGGCGGCAGCGGCGGTCATCGCGGGAGGCGAGGCGGCGAACAACCCGGCGGCAAGGGCGAGGCGCCGAGCGGACCCAACAGGCCCGTCCCGCAGCAATTGCCGGTCGCCATGCGCCTGACCGGGGTGATCAACATCTTCGGCCAGAGCAAGAGCGCCGAAGGCGGAACCGTGACCAGCGACAAGCCCGACGTCTCCGCCATCTTCATCAGCCGCGGCGGCGCGTTGACGCTGAAAAACGTCAACCTCAGCACCAGCGGTCCGGTGTCGCTGATCGACGACAGCCGGGGCAGCGGCCTCGATTCCGCCCTGCTGATCAATCAGGCCGGTCAGGCCGACATGATCGGCGGCAGGATCAGCACCTCCGGCCTCGGCGCCAACGCCGCCTATGTCGCCGGGCCAGGCGCGAAACTGAACCTGCAAAACGTCGCCATCGCCACCACCGCCAGCCATGCGCACGGCGTCGACGCGCTCGACGGCGCAGCGCTAAGCGGCGTCAATCTGACGATCAGCACAATGGGCGACAACGCTCCCGCCATCGCCAGCCGCCGCGCCCAGCCCATGACCCTGTCCGACCTGACCCTGCGCACGGCGGCGTCGGAGTCGCCGCTGCTGCTGGCCGAGGGCGATATGAGCGTAAGCAACGCCAAAGGCCAGGCCGAACGCGACGACGGACTGGCCGTGATCGGCGCCCGCCGCGTCAGCCTGCAAACCCCCGACCTGCAGGCCGATGGCTATGCGATCTCGGTCACCGGCGGCGCGCAGGGGCCGATGGCGGGGCCACAAATGGCTGGACCCATGACTGGCTCCATGATGGGTCCAGCGCCGGGCGGCGATGACGACGGCGGCGACGATCCCGACTCAGGCAAGATCAAACCCGTGAGCAGCCTCCTGTCCACACCCGCCCAGCAGCGCGGCGCGGAGATTGCGGTCACCGGCGGATCTTTGAACGGCGAACGCGCCGCCCTGTCGGTCAGCAACGCCCGCGCTCGCATCGTCCTGACCGGCGTGGCGCTCAAAAGCGGCTCCGGCGTGATCCTCAAATCCGCCGCCGGGCAAACCGGCAGTCTGGGCCGCAATGGCGGCGACGCCGATCTGGAGCTGCACGGCGAAACCGTCGCAGGCGATTTCAGCACCGATGTGATCTCCAGCATCCGCGTCAGCCTGCTGGATCAATCGCATCTGACGGGGAAGACGACGCCCAACACCGACGTCACGCTCGATGCGGGCAGCGACTGGACGCTGACCGACGACACGCATATCGGCAAGCTGACCGTCACCGGCCTCGATGCGCCGGACGCCATCCATAATATCCGCTCCGGCGGCCATACCCTCTATTACGACCCGCACCGCAATCCGTGGCTCGACCACAAAACCTGGCCCCTGCCCGGCGGTGGGAAGTTGACGCCGGATGTCTAACCGAAATAGGCCCGGCCATCCTTGACGCCCCGGTGATAGTCGAGGCGGCGGTAAAAGGCTTCGGGGTCTTTCGGCTTCACGACCCAGCTTGGATCGTGGTTCAAAAGGTCATAGAGCCGCGTCAGGGTGAAACGCACCGCCGAACCGCGCGCGAACAGAGGCAGGGCGGCGATCTCGGCGTCCGATAAGGGCCGCATTGCATGATAGGCCTTGACGAAGGCGGCGATCATCGAAGCTTGCGCCTGACCGCCCGGCGTAAACCCCCAGGCATTGAGCGCCACGGCCAGGTCATAGGCGAAAAAGTCGGTGCAGGCATAGTAATAGTCGATCACGCCCGTGACCTGACCGTCATCATTCATCAGCACATTGTCGGTGAAATAGTCGGCATGGATGGCGCCATATGGAAGTTGCGCTACCTCTTCGCTGCTTGAGCGCGGGGTCGCGCCAGGAACGCTTCGCGCGGTCGGCAATTGTGGCCAGTTCGCCTGCAAATACGCCAGTTCCTCACGAAATTCCGCCAATATGTCCTGGGCGCGCGGCGAGGACGCCGCCTTCGGTTCGCAGCGTTCGATCAGGTGCGGCCAGACCTGCGGCCCCATCGAATTTTCTCGATATTGCGGAAAATCGCCGCCGATCAGGTGCAGTTTCGCCAGATATTCGCCCGCCGAGGCGGCATGGCGCTCATCCGGGTTGCGTGGCCAGCGCCCCGGCAGCCACTTGATCAACGCGCACGGCTTGCCATTGATCTCGCCCAGGCTCGACCCGTCGCGCTTCAAGGCTGGCCCCGGCGCCGGATAGCCCTTGCGGTCGAGATAGAGCGTATAGTCCATGAACCACGGCAGGTCGTCCACAGGCGTCGCCGCTTCGAACAGGGTCAGGGCATAGAGGCCCGTCGTCGTCTCGACCTTGAAATTGGTGTTGGAAACGCCCTCCTCAATCCCTTCCAGATGCACAAGCTCGCCGATGTCGTAGGCGCGCAAATAGCCCCGCGCATCTTCCAGCGACACCTGTGTAAAGACGGCCATCTAGGGCTCCCGTTTTCCTCGTGGTGGCAGCTATAGGCGCAAGGCGCAGGGCAAGACAAGCGAGTCGTCCTTACCCTGCGCCAAAGAAGCGCTAAAGCGCGCGATTAGAATCCATCGCTTGGTCGCCAGGGCTGAATTTGTTAGCAAGCTGCCGCTCTCCCCTGCAAAGGATGTCCTCATGCCTGTCGCCAACTCCGTCATCGACCTGATCGGCCATACGCCGCTGATCCGCCTGAAGACCACCTCGGAAGCGACGGGGTGCGAGATTTACGGCAAGGCCGAATTCCTCAATCCCGGCCAGTCGATCAAGGACCGCGCCGCCTTGTGGATCATCCGCGCCCATGAAGCCTCCGGCGCGCTCAAGCCGGGCGGAACCATTGTCGAGGGCACGGCGGGCAATACCGGCATTGGCCTTGCGATGGTCGCCAATGCCCTCGGCTATAAGTGCGTGATCGTCATTCCGCGCACCCAGGCGCAGGAAAAGAAGGACGCCATCCGCGCCTTCGGGGCCGAGCTGATCGAGGTCGATGCGGTTCCGTACTCCAACCCCAACAACTATGTGCGCTATTCGGGGCGCCTTGCCGAAGACATGGGAGCTGTATGGGCCAATCAATTCGACAATGTCGCCAACCGTCAGGCGCATATCGACGGCACCGGCCCGGAAATCTGGGCGCAGACCGAAGGCAAGCTTGATGGCTTTATCTGCGCGGTCGGCTCCGGCGGCACTCTGGCGGGCATCGCCGCCTATCTGAGGTCGCAAAACCCTGATGTGCAGATCGGTCTGGCCGATCCTTATGGCGCGGCGCTTTACAGCTATTACACCACGGGCGAGCTGAAATCCGAAGGCGGCTCGATCTCGGAAGGCATCGGTCAGGGCCGCATCACCGCCAATCTCGAAGGCCTGTCAATCGACCGCGCCTATCAGGTGGCCGATGAAGAATGGTTGCCGGTTCTCTATGAGATGATCCAGACGGAGGGCCTGTGCCTCGGCACCTCGGCGGCGCTGAACATTGTCGGCGCGATGAAGATGGCGCGCGACCTTGGCCCCGGCAAGACCATCGTCACCGTGCTGTGCGACTACGGCAACCGCTATGCGTCCAAGATCTTCAATCCGGCCTTCCTGAAGGAAAAAGGCCTGCCGACTCCGCCGTGGATGGCGGCCTGATTTTCATGCCGCGCGCTTTGAATATCCTTTTAAATATCCATGGCCGCAAAGACCGGTCGCTCGCCATCCGTGCGGGCGGGGGCATCCGTCTGGGCGGCCTCGGCGCGCAGCCAGTCCATGAAGCGCACCTGCCCCGGTCCCGGCTCGCGCGTCTGCGGCCAGACGAGATAATAGCCGTATTGCAACGGCGCGTCCTTTTCGTCGAACAGAACCTTGAGCCGTCCCGCCGCCAGATCGGCCTCGGCGATGGTGCGCTTGGCCAGGGCGACGCCGCGTCCCGCCACCGCCGCCTCGATCACCATGGACGACTGGTTGAAGCGCGGCCCGCGCGTCGCGTCCACGCCGTCAACGCCATGCGCCTTCAGCCACATGGCCCAGTCCGGGCACGACGGATCGGTCTCGAAGCCGACATCGTGCAGCAGGACATGGTGCGCCAGATCGGCGGGTTTGCGGATCGGCGCGGCCTCGAACAGAAGCGGCGAGCACACCGGCGTCACCGCCTCGGCCAGCAGATGCTCTACGTGCAGGTTCGGATAATGCCCGTTGCCGTAGCGCACGGCCAGGTCGATATCGGTGACCGCGAAATCGACCGGCGCCATATCGGCGCTGACCCAGACATCAATGTCGGGATTAGCGTCGCTAAACTCATGCAGACGCGGCATCAGCCACTTGGCGGCGAAACTCGGCGCGGCCGAGACGGTGACGCGCCCCTTGGTCACGCCAGCCTTCATCAGCCGCGTGGCCTCGAACATCTTCTCAAAGGCTTCGCGCAGGATCTGCGCCGACGCCTTGCCAGCATCCGACAGCACCACGCGGCGGCCATCGCGTACGAACAGCTCGACGCCGACATGCTCCTCCAGAAGCCGTATCTGCTGCGACACAGCGCCGGGCGTGACGAACAGCTCCTCGGCGGCCTGCTTGAAGCTTTCGTGCCGGGCGGCGGCTTCGAAGACGCGCAAGGCGGACAGGGGCGGCAGACGGTCGCGTGACATAATCTGTGGTGACTTCCTTTTAACCGGGCCGTTCTTTATAGCCCTTTTCAGTTTAAGAAAACTATCCGATACGGATTTGGAGACGATTATGAGCGACGGCAACCCCCTTCACGAGATTGAAGCGCTGGAAGCGGGCCAGACCTGGACCACCGATGTTGTGGTGATCGGCGCCGGGCCAGTGGGCCTGTTCAGCGTGTTTGAACTCGGCCTGCTCGACATCAAATGCCACCTGGTCGATATTCTCGACAAGGTCGGCGGCCAGTGCGCCGAGCTTTATCCCGAAAAGCCGATCTACGACATTCCGGCCTGGCCGATCATTTCCGGCGACGACCTGACCAAGCGTCTGCTCGAACAAATCCATCCGTTCGGCGCGAAGTACCACCTCGGCGAAATGGCCGTCGGCATCCGCAAGCTCGAAGACGAAGACCTTTGGGAGCTGACCACCGACCAGAAGACGGTGATCCGCGCCAAATGCATCGTCATCGCGGCCGGCGGCGGCTCGTTCCAGCCGAAAAAGCCGCCGATCCCCGGCATTGACGGCTTTGAAAACCTCGGCGCGGGCAAGGGCGTCCATTACGCCGTGCGCAAGATGGAGGCCTTCCGCGACAAGGAGATCGTCATTTCCGGCGGCGGCGATTCCGCGCTCGACTGGGTGCTGAATCTGCAACCGATCGCCAAAAAAGTCACCCTGATCCACCGCCGCGACGACTTCCGCGCCGCGCCGCATTCGGTCGCGAAGATGCGCGAACTGGTCGCGGAAGGGAAGATGGACCTCGTTATTGCTCAGGCCACGGCGCTGAAGGGCGAGACCTCGCACTATCTCGACGCCGTGCTGATCGAGGACGCTAATGGCGTGGAATCCGAACTGAAAGCCGACGCCTTCCTGCCCTTCTTCGGCCTGACCATGAAGCTGGGCCCGGTGGCCGAATTCGGCCTGAACCTGCACGAAAACCTGATCCCGGTCGATACCGAGAAGTTCGAAACCTCGACCCCAGGCGTCTTCGCCATCGGCGACATCAACCACTATCCGGGCAAGCTGAAACTGATCCTGTCCGGCTTCCACGAAGCCGCCCTGATGGCGCAAAAGGCGTTTCGTTACGTCTATCCCGACAAGAAGCTGCGCTTCCAGTACACGACCTCGTCGTCAGAACTGCAAAAGAAGATGGGCGTGAAGTAGCAGGGGTATCGCCCCTATACCCATAGGTTAACCGCGCCCCTTCGTAATCGACGGAGGGGCGTTTTCCTTTTATACCTCCCTGAACGCGCAGCGTTTGGGGAGGGGGACCGCACGAAGCCGCAAAGAGGCTGAGATGTGGTGGTGGGGATTCTTGCTTTCTTATGGCCACGAACAAACCGAAGCCCAAGATCGCCCTCGCCCGTCAGTTTCGCAAGGCATTGACCGGGCCTGAATACCTTCTTTGGGAGCGGCTAAAACTTCGCACGGATGACGGTCAGACCTTCCGCCGCCAGCACCCTGTCGGTCCCTATATTCTAGATTTCTACTGCGCCAAAGCCAAACTGGCGGTTGAAATCGATGGCCACGAGCATGGCGAGGACGCCCGCCGGATTCTGGATGAAGCGCGTAACCTTTGGCTGAGCAAGAGGGGCATTCTCACCTATCGGCTTCCCGCCGCAGAGGTTAACCGCGACCTGGACGCCGCTGCGGATGGCGTTAGGCTTTTAGCGCTGGCGCGATCTCATCGTAAGTAAGATACCCCACCACCATTCGCTTCGCTCATGGTCCCCCCTCCCCACCAGAGGTGAGGAGGTACAATTTTCCTTTACTTGTACCTACCCGGCTATGCCGGGGAGGGGGACCGCGCCCGGAGGGCGTGGTGGTGGGGTATCTTAC
>DATMTF010000084.1:0-3915 GCA_035565015.1 Asticcacaulis sp.
GTTCAGACCGCCTCCCCCATCAGCTCATCGACAAACGGCGCAATCCACAATCCCCGCGACCGCCGCGACGCCTCGGCATGATAGATATGCGCCAGCTCCGCATAGGACCGGTCGAAATCGTCATTGAGAATGACATAGTCATATTCCGCCCAGTGCGCGATCTCGCCCTTGGCGCGCGTCAGACGGCGCTCGATCACATCCATCTCGTCCTGCGCCCGCGCCACCAGCCGACGGCGCAGCTCCAGCATCGACGGCGGCAGGATAAACACCCGCACCACATCCGACGGCGCCTTGACCGAGATGCGCTGCGCCCCCTGCCAGTCGATGTCGAACAATACGTTCTTGCCCTGGCTCAAGGCCTTCTCCACCGGATCGCGCGGCGTGCCATAACGCGCATCATGCACCGGCGCCCATTCCAGCAGCGCATCGCCCTGCACCAGCTCGTCCATCGCGCCGTCGCTGATGAAGTGATATTCGCGCCCGTCCTGTTCGCCCGGACGCGGACCGCGCGTCGTCACCGACACCGACAGCTCCAGATCGCCATGATCGGCCATCAGGCGACGGCACAAGGACGTCTTGCCCGCGCCCGACGGCGCGACGACGATCAGCATCAGGCCGCGTCTCAGTTTTTGCGTTTGGGACATGCGCTACTCCACATTTTGCGTCTGTTCGCGGAACTGGTCGATGACGGCCTTAAGCTCAAGGCCCGCGCGGGTCAATGCGATCAGCGCCGATTTGGAACACAGGGTATTGGCCTCGCGCATGAATTCCTGCGCCAGAAAATCAAGCTTGCGTCCTGGCGCAACCTCTTCGCCAATCAGCCGATACGCCTGCTCGATATGGGATTGCAAGCGATCAAGTTCCTCGCGCACGTCGGCCTTGACCGCCAGGGCCGCCGTCTCCTGCATCACGCGCTCGGCCAGCCCCTCGCCCGCCTCGCCGTTCAGTTCCGCCATGCGGCGCGCAAAGCGGTCGCGGATCGCCTCGACCTGCTGCTGCGCCAGCCCTTCCGCCTCCGCCACCAGCTTTTCCATGCTGGCCAGATGCCCGTTCAGCACGGCCTCCAGCGCCTGCCCCTCGGCGCCGCGCGCCGCGGTCATGCCCTCGCACAGGGACGCCAGATCGGCGGCCAGCACCGCCTCCGCCGCCTCATCGAGCGCCACGCCCTCATCACCCGACGTCTCGATGACCCCGCGCAGGGCCAGCAGCCCGTCCGCGCCCGGCGTCAGCGCATGGCCCGCCTCGACCAGCCGGTTGCTGGCGGCGATATAAAGATCGAGCGCCTCCTGATTCACCGCAACGCCCGTCGCCGCCCGCGCCGAAGTCACGCTGACGTTCAGGTTCATCTGCCCGCGCTGAAAATGCCGCTTGCTCAGCTCGCGGCCCAGCCGCTCGACCGCCTCGAACCCCGCCGGAAAGCGATAGCGCACATCCAGGCCGCGCCCGTTGACGCTGCGCAGCTCCAGCGTCCAGTTAAGCTCGCCCTGCCCGCCCTCGATGCGGGCGAAGCCGGTCATGCTGTTCAAAGCCATACGGCGCCTTTCTTATATTCAGGACTTGCCTTTTAACTGCACGGGCGCCGCGATCTGCGCCTTTTCCGACCTGGCGCCCGGTTTGGCCACATCCAGATGCGCCATCGCCGATTCGCCCGGCGCCAGATCGTCCGCCATGGCCGACGATGTATAGATATCGACCTGATTTTCCACCGCGCGCCATTTGGCGACATTGGCCAGATGCGCCTCATAGGTGGCCGCGAAGACATGCCCGCCGGTTCCGTTGGCGACGAAATAGAGATCGCTGCTCTGCGCCGGATTCAGCGCCGCCGCAATCGATGCGCGCCCCGGATTGCAGATCGGCGTCATCGGCAGCCTGTCGATCTGATAGGTGTTCCACGGCGTCCAGGCGTCCAGCTCGGCGCGGGTCAGGCCGCGCCCCAGCGGCTCGCCATGCGACACGCCATAGATGACGGTCGGGTCGGAACCGAGCCGGATTCCCTGCTTCAGACGGTTGATAAACACGGCGGCGATGTGCGGACGTTCGTTGGTCAGCGCCGTTTCGCGCTCGACGATCGACGCCATGATCAGCGCGTCTTCCTTGCTGGCGAACGGCAGGCCCGGCGCGCGCTTCGCCCAGAGTTCGTCCAGCGTCTTGCGACCGGCCTCCAGCATGCGCTCCAGCACCGCCTGACGCGTCTCGCCCGGCGTGTAGAGATAGGTTTCCGGCAGGATGGCGCCTTCGGGCGGGACTTCGATATCGCCGGTCAGATCCTTGACGCCCATCAGGATGCGCACCGCCTGCGCCGATGTCCTGCCTTCAGGGATGGTCACATAGGTCTGCACGACCTTGCCTGCCTCGATCTGGCTGAGCGCGCCGATCAGCGATATGCGGGCCGGAAATTCGTACACCCCGGCCTTGAGGCCGTTTTCATGCCCGCGCAGCCGCGACGCAATGCGGAACAGGGTCGCCGAATGGATGACATGCTGTTTCTGCAACTGCGTCGCCATGGCCGAAACGCTCATGCCGTGCGCAAAGGCGACTCGCGTCGGCGCGCTGGAGCCGGGGCCGAACAGTTCTGCGTACAGGAACAGTCCCGCCGCGAAGATCAGCAACAGAACGCCCGCCATCAGCCCGGCCAGCGGCGCCAGCAGCGATCTGACCTGTTTCGGCGCGGGCTTATCCTTCATCTCAGGCGTCGGCCACCTTGCCGAGGATCAGCGCCGCATTGGTGCCGCCAAAGCCGAAGCTGTTGGACATGACCTTGTCGATCTTCATCGGTTTGGCCTTGTGCGGCACCAGGTCGATCGGCGTTTCGACATCGGGATTGTCGAGATTGAGCGTCGGCGGCGCGATCTGATCGCGGATGGCCAGCGTACAGAAGATCGCCTCCACCGCTCCGGCGCCGCCCAGCAGATGCCCGATGGCCGACTTGGTCGAGGACACGGTCCCCGTCGCGGCGCGTTCGCCCAAAAAGCGCTCAATGGCTTTCAGCTCGATGCCGTCCGCCATGGTCGAGGTGCCGTGCGAATTGACATAGTCGATCTCGGTCGGATCGACGCCCGCATTCTTCGCCGCCGCCTTCATGGCGCGGAAACCGCCGTCGCCGTCTTCGGAAGGCGCGGTGATGTGATAGGCGTCGCCCGACAAGCCGTAGCCCAGCACCTCGGCGTAGATTTTTGCGCCGCGCGCCTTGGCGTGTTCGTAATCTTCCAGAACGACGATCCCTGCGCCCTCGCCCATGACGAAGCCGTCGCGGTCCTTGTCATAGGGACGCGAGGCCGCCTTGGGATTGTCGTTGAACGCCGTGCAGAGCGCGCGGCAGGCGATAAAGCCCGCAATGCCGATCGGCACGATCGACGATTCGGCGCCGCCCGCCACCATGACGTCGGCGTCGCCGGATTTGATCAGCCGCGCCGCGTCGCCGATGGCGTGGGCGCCGGTCGCGCAAGCCGTGACAACCGCGTGGTTCGGGCCTTTGAGCTTGTGCCGGATCGACACCTGCCCCGAAGCCAGATTGATCAGGGCCGAGGGAATAAAGAAGGGCGAGATGCGCTTATGGCCCTTGGCCTGCATTTCCAGCGCGGTTTCGGCGATCACGCCCAAACCGCCGATGCCGGAGCCGATCATCACGCCGGTGCGTTCCTGATCGTTTTCGCTTTCGGGATGCCAGTTCGCGTCGTTGAGCGCCTCATCCGCCGCCGCAATGGCGTACAGGATAAAGTCGTCGACCTTGCGCCGCTCCTTGTTGGACAGGATGGCCGACGGATCGAACACGCCCTCCATATCGGGCGCCCCTCCGCCGCGGCCATCGACGCTGGGGATTTCGCAGGCCACCTGACAGGCATAGTCGCTGGCGTCGAAAGCGGTGATAGTACCGGCGCCCGACTGACCCTCGATCAGCCGCTTCCAGGAAATTTC
>DATMTF010000085.1:0-3453 GCA_035565015.1 Asticcacaulis sp.
GATCGAAAAGCGCTCTAAGCTGTGCGGGAAGGTCAGTGTGGTTGCGAAACGGTTAATAAAAACTGACCGTATTCAAACAACCCGCGCCCCCGGCAGACGCGCCGTCACCTTCAGCCCGCCCCACGGCGAGCGCCCGAAGCTCAGATCGCCGCCATAGGCGCGCACCAGTTCATCGACGATCGACAGGCCCAGCCCCGACCCCGGCACGCTTTCATCCAGCCGCGCGCCGCGTTTCAGCACCTCATGAAAGCGCGATTCATCCAGCCCCGGCCCGTCGTCCTCGATCGACAGGTCCAGACTCTGCTCCGCCGTCAGCTCCGCGTGGATCATCACCTTGCGGCGGCACCAGATGCAGGCGTTCTCCAGCAGATTGCCGGCGATCTCCTGCAAGTCCTGCTTTTCGCCGCGAAAGGCCAGATCGTCGGGCGCGCGCCAGTCGATGACCACGCCCTTGTCCTGAAACACCTGCTCCAGCATGACCGCCAGCTCGTCCAGCACCGGCTCGACCGGCGTGCGCTCGCCCATCGCCTTGGAACGGGCGGCGGCGCGGGCGCGGCGCAGGTGATGATCGACCTGGGCGCGCATGGTTTCGGCCTGTTTGCGCACCGTCTCGTGCAGCCCGCCCTCCGCATCGCCTGCGGACGTCATCAGCACCGACAGGGGCGTCTTGAGCGCATGGGCCAGATTGC
The DNA here is from genome assembly GCA_035565015.1 of Asticcacaulis sp. Lineage (GTDB taxonomy): Bacteria > Pseudomonadota > Alphaproteobacteria > Caulobacterales > Caulobacteraceae > Asticcacaulis. The sequence continues at coordinate 690 of DATMTF010000085.1, forward strand.
CGACATGCATGCGCTGGCGCTCGACCACCTCCTGCGCATAGTCGAGAAAATCGTTGAGCTGCGCCGCCACGGGCCGGATTTCCGCCGGATAGGTTTTGATCAGCCTCTGCTGTTCGCCGCTCTGCACGTGCGCGATCTCGTCGGTCAGGTCGAACAGGGGGCGCAGGCCGACGCGCACCTGAATGAAGATGGCCGCCAAAGCGCCCAGGGCCAGCACCAGCAGCGCCGCCGCCGTCAACAGGGCGAAGGTGCGCACATCGCGCGCGACCGGGCTGGAATCCTCGCCCGCCATAAAGACATAGGGCTTGCCATTGATCTGCGAGTAGATCACCGCCACGCGTAAGGGTTCGCCCACCGGCCCGGTTCCGTCATAAAAAACGCTGGCGCCGCTATGGGCGCGCGCATCGCGCAGCACGTTCGCAGGCAGGGGCAGTTGCTTGTCCCACAAGGAGCGCGAGGTCACCGCCCCCACCACGGCGCCGGAAGCGTCCACGCCGCCGACCTGCCAGTAAAGACCGGAATGGACGATGGCCGAACGCGCATCGACGAAGCGGCTGGCGTCAATGCCTTCGGCGTCGATATTGGTGACCGAAAACAGGCTGTCGGCGATCTGGCCGACGCGCTCCTGAAAGCGGTGTACGGTGACTTCGTGGAAATAGGCGGTCAGGGCGATGCCGGTGACCACCAGCGCGATGGTGAACCAGATCGAGGCCAGCCGGATCAGCCGCCCGACCAGCGAGTCGCGCGCGCCCAACGTCCGCAGCAGCCGCGGCCCTAACCGGCGAAGGCTGAAACCTTCACGCCTGACCGCCGCGCCGGAGGCCGCAGGATCGCTCACAGACTGCCGACCTCGTCATGCAGCGGCTTGAGGCGGTAACCGAGGCCGCGCACAGTTTCGATGCGGTCGCCGCCGATCTTCTTGCGCAGGCGGCCCATGAAGACTTCGATGGTGTTGGAGTCGCGGTCGAAATCCTGATCGTAGAGATGCTCGACCAGTTCGGTGCGCGAAATCACCCGGTCCTGATGCAGCATCAGATAGTGCAAGAGCCGGTATTCCAGCGAGGTCAGCCGCAAAGGCTCGCCATTGACCGAGGCGCGCGCCGCGCGCGGGTCGAGCCGCAGCCCGCCGCAGGTCAGAAGCGGCTGGGCATGTCCGGCGGCGCGGCGCACCAAAGCGCGCAGCCGCGCCAGCAATTCCTCGGTATGGAACGGCTTGGTCAGATAGTCGTCGGCCCCGGCGTCGAAGCCCGACACCTTGTCGCTCCACGCGCCGCGCGCGGTCAGGATCAGCACCGGCGTCGTCTTGCCGTCGCGCCGCCAGCGCTCCAGCACCGACACGCCATCGATCTTGGGCAGGCCCAGATCGAGAATCACGCAGTCATAAGGCTCGGTGTCGCCCAGAAAATGCGCCTCCTCGCCGTCGGGCGCATGATCGACGACATAGCCCGCATCGGACAGCGAGGCTTTCAATTGACGCGACAGATCCGGATCGTCCTCAGCCAGAAGAATACGCACTATCTTTCTCCCACAACGCGGCCGGTCTGGCCATCGACCAGCAGATCGACGCGGCCATGCCCGGTGTCGACCCTTACCCAGAAGGTCGAGTCATCCTGCTGGCCCGCATCCAGCACATGCCCGCGCGCCTCACCGGCGGCGATGGCGCGGTTGATGCGGTCGTCACGACGGTTCTCGCCGCCCTGCGGCCTGTAATTGGGCGGGGGACGGCGCTGCGCGGCATCGTCCTGCGGACGCTGGCCCTGCGCGTCGTCATCCTTATCGCGACCGCGGCGCTGATGCTGGTCCGCCGCGTCAAAATGCGGCTCCGCCTGCGCGTGCGACGCCCAGCCCGCAGCCGGCGGGGCTGCGGCGAGCATCAGACTGAGAAGAAGCGCGGACTGTTTCATAGGCCAAGGTATAAGCGCAAACACCTGAACCCTAGCTGAACGAAGTCGGCTTTTATGTCAAATCCGGGAGCTTATTTACGCCGCGCGGGCGCCGACGGGGCATAGCCGCCCTTGCCGCGCCACTTTTCAGCCAGCGCCGTCAGATCGGCCTGAAGATCGGCGGGAACGCCGTCGGCCTTGTCGGGCAGGGCGATGACGATGTGCGCGAACAGATCGCCGCGCGTCACGCCCTTGGCGTCATAGGCGCCGCGGCCTTTCAGCCGCATAATGGCGCCGGAATTGGTCCCTTTGGCGATGGTCAGCGCCACCGGACCGTCGGGCGTCGGCGCCTGCACCTTGCCGCCCAGCACGGCGTCCGGCAGCGACACGAACAGGTCCATATGCAGGTCGTGGCCCTCCATGCGGAAGACCGGATGCGGCTTCAGATGCAGCTCGACCAGAGCGTCGCCATGCGGCCCCCGTCCGTTCGGCGATGGCGCGCCCTGCCCTTTCAGGCGCAGGGTCTGGCCGTCATGGGCGCCTTTGGGGATATTGACATCGACCGTGCGCCCGTCCGACAGCAGGACGCGGCGCGTATTGCCGACAATGGTGTCAAGAAGGTCGATGTCCAGCTTCAGGCGCAGGTCCGAACCCTTCTGCGGCGCAGCGCCGAAGCCCCCAAAACCGCCGCCCGCGCCTGCGCGCCGTCCGCCGCCGCCGAACATGTCCATAATGTCGTCAAGGTCGATGCCCTCGAACTGCGCGCCCGCCCCGGCGCCGGCGCCAAACGGCGAACCGCCCGCGCGACCGCCGCCGTTAAAGCCTCCTCGGCCAAAGCCCTGGAATGTCTCGCGCCCGTCGGCGTCGATCTCGCCCTTGTC
>DATMTF010000086.1:0-5576 GCA_035565015.1 Asticcacaulis sp.
CTGGACATGCTGCCCTTCGTCAAGCAGATTCAATTGGCGACCGACACCGCCAAGGGCGCGGCGGCGCGTCTGGGCGGGGTTGAGGTTCCGTCCTACGCCGATGACGAAGCGACGTTTGCGGAACTGCATCAGCGCCTGCAAAAGACCATCGACTTCATGTCGTCGGTCGATGCGGCGGGCTTTGCAGGTACCGAAACGCGCGAGATCGTACTGAAATTTCCCTCCCGCACGATTGAATTCACCGGCCTGAACTATCTGACCGGCTTCGCGATTCCTAACCTGTTTTTCCATGTCACCACGGCCTACGCCATACTGCGTCATTGCGGCGTGCCGCTGGGCAAGACCGATTTCCTGGGCGGCTGAAACACGGAAATGGCGTAGGGTCTGAGCGCGTCGAGATAGTCTTCAAGGCGCACAAGGCCGACGCAGGGAAAGGCTCCGGTTCTCAGACCGGGGCCTTTTTCATACAGGCGCTGCGCCAGCAGGATCGCTGGCGCGCACGGAATCTGCGGCCCGTCGCCGCCTTCAGCGATGATGAACCAGCGCTTTTCCAGCGGCGCGCCGTCATGGCCTTCGCCGCGCAGGATCATGTGCATGCCGCCGATATCGGAGCCGAAGGCGTTGAAAGCGTCGCTGAGGCGCAAGAGCGGCGCGGCCAGTCTTTCCAGGGATAAGGGCAGGCCCCAGCGCACCAGCCATGACGCCGCCCACAGACCCAGATGCAGCGGCGCCAGCTCAAGGCCTGCGCCGAAGCGGATATCGGATAGTCCGTAGGCGGACGGCAACAGGTCGAGATCGGGAATCTCGCAATTGGCCAGCCAGCGTTTGCCCATGACCGGATAGGTCTGGCGGTGGGTATCCTGCCAGCCATAGGCTTTTGGATGACCGGCAAAGGAGCGCAGGGGGCGACCGACATAGCTCATAATGGCGCGCGTCGTGGCCAGTCCGCGCTCGGCCTTCTGGCCCGGCGAAATGCCGAAATCGAGCGCGTCGAGTCGGGCGAAGTCGGGGCGAAAATGCTCGATGACGGCGGAGGACAATCCGGGGACGGTTGAGGCGCCGCTGATCAGGGTGACGCCAGCCGCGCGGGCTTCGGCATCAAGTATGGAAAAGTCGCGTACGAAATCGCGCGCATCCGCCAGGTCGATATAATGACATCCAGCGCGCAGGCAGGCGCGCGCCACCGCATAGTCGCTGCCCTGATAGGGGCCGCAGGTATGGATGACGACGGCGGGTTGCAGATCGCGCAGGGCGTCGTCTAATCCGTTGTGGATGTCGATCCGAGCTGCTCTGGCGTGCGCCAGTTGAGCGGCCAAAGCCTCGGCCTTTCCGAGATCGCGTCCGGCGACGATGACAGGGACGCCGCGCGCGCTTAAGGCCAGCGCGATGCGCTTGCCGAAATTGCCATAGCCGCCCAGGATCAGGACTTCAGACATCGAGCGCCATTTCCGTCACGGTGAAGCTGCCGGCGTAACCATAGGCCATTGCCGCGCCGGACAGCCCGCCGCCAAGCCGCATCGACATGGCGAAACTGTCCTCGCCTGTGGCGCGCTCGACCGCCTCGCCGCGTCCCAGCACGGGCGTCGCCAGCCAGCCGATGGGCAGATCGGCGCCGAACAGCCGCCAGACATAGCCAAGGTGGCGCAGACGCACCTCGCCGTCCTCGAAGCTGTAGGCGCAATCCCAGCCGACGCCGCAGGCCATATATTCGACCACGCGCGCGTCGCCCTTCGGAACCAGCCGCGAGCGGAAGACATAGGACTTGCGGCCCGGAAAGGCGAAACGCCGCTCGAAGATAAAGGCGTTGCTGTCCGGCTCGGAGAGGAATTGCACCGTACACGGAATCGCCTCGCCGTCGCTTGGCGTCAACATGCCCAGCGCGCCTATGAGCGGCGCGATCAGCCGCATCAGCCAGCCCATGCGGATGTCGAGCCGTCCCTCAACTGTCACGCGGTCGTGCGTGAACGGACGGTTGGCGTAGTGCTTTTGCATCGCGGGCGGCAGATCGGCCCAAGGCGGACCGAAGACCGGCGCAAAAATCGGCGCGTTCATATCTGCGGCCTGCGCAGGATGAACAGGCTGAGATTGCGCACCGTTTTCATCAGCGGATAGGCGATGACGGCCAAACGGCGATGGCGGAACAGGGCGACGTTCAGCCGGTTCAGCCAGCCATGTTCCGAGCCGATCATGGCCAGCAGATGCAGGGCGTCCACGCCATGCCAAAATCGCCCTTCAAACTTTACGACAATACCCGTATTGAGGTCGAGCTTGTGCGCGCGGATGTCCGCCAGCAAGGGCGCGTCGTCCGTTTCGCGGGCATTGATAATGCGCAGCGCCCCGACCGCCTTGCGGATGCGCACGGTCTGCGCCGCCGCCGCGCAGAACGGGCAGGCGCCGTCATAGACAAGCACCACGGGGACAAGTACGACAGGCTCAGGAAGCGTGGACATGGCGTTTCCGGCGGCTATAGTCGGGCAAGGCATACCACGGCGGGTCGGGCTTGCAATGCTGTATCTGACGATCAAATGGCTGCACATCCTGTCCTCGACCGTGCTGTTCGGCACGGGCGTCGGCACGGCCTTTTTCATGCTGATGGCGCACCGTTCCGGCGATGTGCGCGCCATCGCCTGGGCGACGCGGACCGTCGTGCTGGCCGATTGGCTGTTCACCACGCCGTCTGTGATTTTCCAACCCCTGAGCGGGCTGATGCTGGTCCATCTGGCGCAGTATCCGATGACCGCGACCTGGCTGGTCGCGGCGCTGATCCTGTATGGATTTGCGGGCGCCTGCTGGCTGCCGGTGGTCTGGTTGCAGTTGCGGATGCGGCGACTGGCGGCGAAGGCCGTAACGGACGGAACCGGACTGCCGGACGCCTATTATCGCGATTTTCGACGCTGGTTTATGCTGGGGTGTCTGGCGTTTCCGGCGGTGATCGCCATCTTCTGGCTGATGGTGACGACGCCGAATTGAGGAGAATTTCATGCTGCATCTCTATTCCTGGGGCACGCCGAACGGGCGCAAAATCTTTATCATGCTGGAGGAGCTGGGCGTTCCTTATGAGTCGCATCCGGTCAATATCGGCAAGGACGAGCAGTTCGATCCTGAGTTCCTGAAGATTTCGCCGAACAATAAGATCCCGGCTCTGGTCGATGACGAGGCGGGGCTGAGCCTGTTCGAATCGGGCGCCATCCTGATTTATCTGGCGGAAAAGTTTGGCAAATTCCTTCCTGAAGGCAATGACCGCCACACGGCGATCCAGTGGCTGATGTGGCAGATGGGCGGGCTGGGGCCGATGATGGGGCAACTGGGCTGGTTCGTGGTGTCCGACAAGGAGGCGACGCCGGTCGGGGTCGAGCGCTACGCCAGGGAGACGGCGCGGCTGTTCAATGTGCTGGAAAAGCAGTTGTCCCAGCAGGCTTATGTTGCAGGCGATGACTATACCATCGCCGACATCGCCATCTATCCGTGGCTGGCGCAGTACCGTGTGCGCGTGAAGGACTATGTCGAGCCGATGTTGCAGGCGCGCCCGCATATCCTGGCCTGGCTCGACAAGGTCGGCGCCCGACCCGCGGTTATCGCCGGGATGAAGCTGCCTTAACCTTTTTTGCGGCGGACATAGATGGTCTTGTGGACCTTGGCGACGACGACGCCGTCCCTGTCGATAATGTCCGCCTCATATTCCGGTTCATACTTGCCGCGCGCGTCGGCTTCGGCCCTGACGCGCGCGATTTCGTCCGGCGGGATATGGAAGACGGCGCGCACGTCCGAGCGGCCCGGCTTCAGGAATTTGATCGAGGCCGCCTTGTCCCAGACAATGTAGTCGCGTCCGATATTCTGCATCAAGATGGCGACGAAGAACGGGTCGCACATCATGTAAAGCGCGCCGCCGAACTGGGTGCCGAAGATGTTTTTGTTCCACCAGCGCAGCTTCATTTCCACCGTAATGGTGGTGAAGTCTTTATCGGCGCCGATCACGCGGATGCCGGCGCCGATAAAGGGCGGATACCAGTTGATCAGCTCGAAACGCTTGCGGGCGGAGAGGGGCATGCGGCAAAATCTTTCCGTTCCAAATCTTTCCCTTAACGTCATCCTTGTGCGCGCATCCCGGACATATGGCAAGGGGCTGTAACCGGGATGCGGATCTGCGCGTATCATGTTAGGTTGCGATGAAACGGGAGGCGCGCATGGGCAAAAAGAGCATCCATCCTTTGTGGCTGCGGCTGATCCACTGGTCGAACGCCGTCGCCATCGTCATTCTGATCCTGAGCGGCTGGCGCATTTATGACGCCACGCGCTTTCTCGGTTTCCGCATTCCGCCCCACTATACGCTGGGCGGCTGGCTGGGCGGGGCGATCCAATGGCATTTCGCCGCTATCTGGGTGGTGTTCGCCGCAGCGCTCTTGTACCTGGTCCTCGGTCTCGCGACACAGCGCATCCCGCGCAAATTTTTTCCGGTCACGCCGCGCGCCTTTGTCGGCGATCTCCTTGCGGCCCTGCGCGGCAAGCTGGGCCACGAAGACCTCAGCGTCTATAATACCGTGCAGCGCGTCGCCTATCTGTTCGCCATGCTGGATGTGGTGGTGCTGATCGTATCGGGCCTTGTGCTGTGGAAGTCGGTGCAGTTTCCGTATCTGCGCGTGCTGGTCGGCGGCTATGAGGGCGCGCGTTATGTCCACTTCGCGGCCATGAGCTTCATGGTGGCGTTTATTCTGGTGCATGTCGTCATGGCGCTGCTCGTGCCCAAGACGATCAAGGCCATGCTGTGGGGGCGATAGGTCATGGACAAGCTTCCTGAAGACATCAAATCCGACAAGGCCGCCATTCTGAAAGAGGCGGAAGGTTTGCTCAAAGACCCGTCGCGCCGCCGCCTGCTCGGCAACATACTGACGCTGGGCGGGCTGTCGCTGGCGACCGGGGTGATCATCAAGAATTACCATTCGGTCGATGAGATCCTGCGCCGCATTTCGTGTTTCAATGACGCGGCGCAATGGGCCCTGTTCAATCCGAAGCTGATGGCGCCGGAATACAGCGAGGCCGACATCGCCAATCCGTTTCCGTTCAACGCCTTTTACGGCATCAAGCAGGTTCCGCATGTCGATGCGGCCAGCTACAAATTGCAACTGTCCGGCCAGATCGCCGACAAACGCCCGTGGACGCTGGAGTCCTTGCGCGCCCTGCCGCAGACCTCGCAGATCACGCGCCATATCTGCGTCGAGGGCTGGAGCGCCATCGGCAAATGGGGCGGAGTGCGTTTCTCCGACTTCCTGAAGCGGATCGGCGCGGATACGACGTGCAAATATGTCGGTTTCAAGTGCGCCGACGGCTATTACACCTCGATTGACATGCCGACGGCCCTGCATGCTCAGACCCTGCTGACCCTGAGCTTCCGCGACCATGAACTGCCCGCCTGGTACGGCTTTCCGATGAAGCTGCGCATGCCGACCAAGCTCGGCTACAAGAACCCCAAGCACATCACCGAGATTTTCGTCACCAATATCTTCCCCGGCGGGTATTGGGAGGACAAGGGCTATAACTGGTTCGGCGGAAGTTAATCCGGCGGCGGGTGGGTGGCGTAG
>DATMTF010000087.1:0-3845 GCA_035565015.1 Asticcacaulis sp.
GTCGCGCTCTTGAAGGGCATGACTCGTTTCCCATATCCGTGACAACCTTTCAGGCTTTTGCGCGCGTAAAACCGCGCGGGGCTTGAATTTTCCCGCAACTTCATCTTAACGGGGATGGATCATCGCGGCGCTTGTCTCTAAAAGGCCGCCCATTCGGTAAAGATCATCCATTCGCCTCAACGGAGCAGATATAGAAACATGGCTAAGATCATCGGCATCGACCTGGGTACGACCAATTCCTGCGTCGCCGTCATGGACGGCAAGAACCCCAAGGTTATCGAAAACGCGGAAGGCGTGCGCACCACGCCGTCAGTCGTCGCCCTGATGGACGACGGCGAGCGTCTGGTCGGCCAGCCCGCCAAGCGTCAGGCCGTCACCAACCCCTCCAACACCTTCTTCGCCATCAAGCGCCTGATCGGCCGCACCTTCACCGACCCGATGGTGCAGAAGGACAAGGGCATGGTCCCTTACGAAATCTCCAAGGGCCCGAACGGCGACGCCTGGGTCAAGGCGCACGGCAAGGACTATTCGCCGCAGCAAATCTCGGCCTTCATCCTGCAAAAGCTGAAGGAAGACGCCGAAGCCTATCTGGGCGAGACGGTGACGCAAGCCGTCATCACGGTTCCGGCCTATTTCAACGACGCCCAGCGTCAGGCGACCAAGGACGCCGGCAAGATCGCCGGCCTCGAAGTGCTGCGCATCATCAACGAGCCGACGGCGGCGGCCCTGGCCTATGGCCTCGACAAGGACAACAATAAGAAGATCGCGGTCTATGACCTTGGCGGCGGCACGTTCGACGTGTCGATCCTCGAAATCGGCGACGGCGTCTTTGAGGTGAAGTCCACGAACGGCGACACCTTCCTCGGCGGTGAAGACTTCGACATGCGCATCGTCGATTACCTGGCTGACGAGTTCAAGAAGGAAAACGGCGTCGATCTGCGCTCCGACAAGCTGGCCCTGCAACGCCTGAAGGAAGAGGCGGAAAAGGCCAAGAAGGAACTTTCGACCGTCGCGCAATACGATCTGAACCTGCCGTTCATCTCGATGAACGCTTCGGGGCCGCTGCACCTGAACCTGAAACTGACCCGCGCCAAGCTGGAATCGCTGGTCGAAGACCTGATTCAGAAGACGATCGCCCCGTGCCAGCAAGCGCTGAAGGATGCCGGTCTCAAGGCTTCGGACATTGACGAAGTCGTCCTCGTCGGCGGCATGACGCGCATGCCCAAGGTCGTCGAGGCGGTGAAGACCTTCTTCGGTCGCGAGCCGCATAAGGGCGTCAACCCTGACGAAGTCGTGGCGCTGGGCGCCGCCATTCAGGCGGGCGTGCTGCAAGGCGACGTCAAGGACGTACTGCTGCTCGACGTCACCCCGCTGACGCTCGGCATCGAGACGCTGGGCGGCGTGTTCACCCCGCTGATCGAGCGCAACACCACCATCCCGACCAAGAAGTCGCAGACCTTCTCGACCGCCGACGACAACCAGTCGGCCGTGACGATCCGCGTCTTCCAGGGCGAGCGCCCGATGGCCGGCGACAACAAGCTGCTGGGTCAGTTTGACCTGGTCGGCATCCCGCCCGCGCCGCGCGGCGTACCGCAGATCGAGGTCACCTTCGACATCGACGCCAACGGCATTGTGCAGGTTCACGCCAAGGACAAGGCGACGAATAAGGAGCACTCGATCCGCATCCAGGCCAATGGCGGCCTGTCAGACGCCGATATCGAGCAGATGGTCAAGGACGCCGAGGCCAACAAGGCCGAGGACGAAAAGCGCAAGAGCCTGATCGAAGCCCGCAACCAGGCCGACGCTCTGATCCACTCGACCGAAAAGTCGCTGAAAGAATTCGGCGACAAGGTCGCAGCGGACGACAAGACAGCGATCGAAACCGCCCTTGCCGATCTCAAGACGGCCAAGGATGGCGAAGACGCCGAGGACATCAAGGCCAAGTCGCAGACCCTGATTCAGGCGTCGATGAAGCTGGGTGAAGCCATGTACGGCCAGCAGGGCGGCGAGGAAGCCGCTGAGGCTGCCGGTGACGACAATGTCGTTGACGCCGAGTTCGAGGAAGTCGACGACGACAATAAGAGCGCCTGAGGGCCTCTGTGATGACCGCGCGCAATCCCTTTTTGAGAAGCGCGGGGTCCGCTGACATCGTGCGGACGGCGGCAGGGTTTGACTCCCTGCCGCCGTCGCGGCACAAACTCTTTCCCAGATATGACAATCTGACCGCCCGATTCGGACGCCGCCCTGCGGTCGTGCGTGGGTGGACTTCGGGGCCAGTAGGATGAGCAAGCGTTGTTATTATGAAGTGCTGGGGGTCGAGCGTACCGTCGATGAGGTGACGCTGAAATCCGCCTTCCGTAAAAAAGCGATGGAGCATCACCCTGACCGCAATCAGGGTGACGCTCAGGCCGAGACGCGCTTCAAGGAGGTCAATGAGGCCTATTCCGTGCTGTCCGACGGCAATAAGCGCGCGTCTTATGACCGTTTCGGTCATGAGGGCGTGAATGGCGGCCCTGGCGGAATGGGCGGCGGTTTTGGCGGCTTCGGCGGCGGCGCTCAGGGCTTCTCCAATGTCGAGGACATCTTCTCGGAAATGTTCGGCGACATATTCGGCCAGCAGCAGCGCCGTCCGGGCGGCCCGCAGCGCGGCGCGGATGTCCGCTTCGATTACGAAATCACGCTGGAGCAGGCCTACAGGGGCGCAGAGGTCGAGATCACCGTCCCGACCACGCTGACGTGCGAATCCTGCCATGGCTCCGGCGCCAAGGCGGGCACCAAGCCGCAAACCTGCGCGACCTGCGCCGGTCATGGCCGCGTACGCACCTCGAATGGCTTTTTTGCCGTCGAGCGCGCCTGTCCGGCCTGTAACGGTCAGGGTCAGACGATCAAGGAGCCGTGCCCCGATTGCCGTGGCCACGGTCAGGTGCGCAAGAATCGCGATTTAAAGGTGCGCATCCCGGCGGGCGTCGATGACGGCGCGCGCATCCTGCTGAAGGGTGAAGGTCAGGCGGGCGCCAAGGGCGGCCCCAAGGGCGATCTCTACATCTTCCTGAGCGTGGCCGAACACGACCTGTTCGAGCGCGACGGCCTCGATCTGCACTGCTCGATCCCGGCGCCGATGGCGACCGCCGTTCTGGGCGGGGTGCTGGAGGTGCCGTGCCTGATGGGCGGCGAGAATTGCGACGGTCAGTGCAAGCTGGAGGTCGTCATCCCCGAAGGCGCCCAGACCGGCCACAAGGTCAAGCTGAAGGGCCGCGGCATGCCGGGCCTGAACTCGCGCGCCAAGGGCGATCTGATCGTCGAGCTGTTCGTCGAGACGCCGAAAAACCTCAATGCGCGCCAGAAAGAGCTGATGAAGGAATTCGCCGAGATTTCCGAGGCGCAGTCCTATGCGCAGTCGCAAGGCTTTATGCGCCGCGCCCGGCGCTTCTGGGACGACATCACCGGCGCGGCGGCGCAATAGGATCAGCGTTAAATTTTGGCTGTCGCGCATTTTATCGGTTGAGCGCAACCGTGCTTTAGCTTAGGTTCCGCGCCGTTGTCCGGCCCTTCGGGGACGTTGATAAGCGCCCGTAGCTCAGCTGGATAGAGCGTTGCCCTCCGAAGGCAAAGGCCGTGCGTTCGAATCGCGCCGGGCGCGCCATATTTTATAAGGGTTTGCGATGTCTCGTCGCCTCTTAGACCCTATTAATACGCGCCAACACCATGCCAACACCAGATTTCATGTTGCTTGATCGGATCTGGTTCTGTCGCAAAATTTTTGCGGCTTTGAGAGACCTTTGCGTCTTTGGTTTTTGAGGGGTCTGAAGGCCATATTCCAAGGTCGCCATTTCGACCGCTCGATC
>DATMTF010000088.1:0-7079 GCA_035565015.1 Asticcacaulis sp.
GTCGTCTATGGCGGCATAGGGCGGGCGGCGCGCGACTGGGACAGTTTCGACCGCATCGTCGAGACGCTGAAACGCCTGGGCGACGATCAGAGCCTTTTGATCCAGTCAGGCAAGCCGGTCGGGGTGTTCGAGACGCACGAAAATGCGCCGCGCGTCCTGATCGCCAATTCCAACCTCGTGCCGCGCTGGGCCACATGGGAGCATTTCCACGAACTCGACCGGAAGGGGCTGATGATGTACGGCCAGATGACGGCGGGGTCGTGGATCTATATCGGCACACAGGGCATCGTGCAGGGCACCTATGAGACCTTTGTCGAGATGGGCCGTCAGCACTATGGCGGCGATCTGAAGGGCCGCTGGCTGCTGACAGCGGGGCTTGGCGGCATGGGCGGCGCCCAGCCGCTGGCGGCGGTGATGGCGGGCGCTTCGTGCCTCGCCATCGAATGTCAGGCCTCGCGCATCGAGATGCGGCTGCGCACCGGCTATCTCGATTACCGCGCCGACACGCTCGATGAGGCTCTGGCCATGATCCACGGCGCCGACAGGCCGATTTCGGTCGGGCTTTCAGGCAACGCCGCCGATCTTCTGCCCGACATCTATGCGCGCGGCGTGCGGCCCGATCTTCTGACCGACCAGACCTCGGCGCACGACCCGGTCAACGGCTATCTGCCGTCAGGCTGGAGCCTGGAGCACTGGATGGAGATGCGCGAACGCGACCCGAAGGCCGTGGCGGCGGCGGCGCGCGCTTCGATGGCGCGGCATGTGCGCGCCATGCTCGACTTCCAGAAGGCGGGCGTGCCGACGGTCGATTACGGCAACAATATCCGTCAGGTCGCCTTCGATGAGGGGGTGAACAACGCCTTCGACTTCCCCGGTTTCGTGCCCGCCTATATCCGCCCGCTGTTCTGTCGCGGCGTGGGTCCGTTCCGCTGGGTGGCGCTGAGCGGCGACCCGGAAGATATCTACAGGACGGACGCGAAGGTGAAGGAACTGATCCCGGACGATCCGCATCTGCATACCTGGCTCGACATGGCGCAAAAGCGCATTCAGTTTCAGGGCCTGCCCGCACGCATCTGCTGGGTGGGGCTGGGCGATCGTCATCGGCTCGGCCTCGCCTTCAATGAGATGGTGCGTAACGGCGAGTTGAAGGCGCCCGTGGTGATCGGGCGCGACCATCTCGATTCCGGCTCGGTCGCCTCGCCCAACCGGGAGACCGAGGCGATGCTTGATGGCTCAGACGCGGTGTCCGACTGGCCCCTTCTCAACGCCCTGCTCAATACGGCGTCCGGAGCGACCTGGGTGAGCCTGCACCACGGCGGCGGGGTCGGCATGGGCTATTCGCAGCATGCCGGCATGGTGATCGTCTGCGACGGCTCCGAAGCCGCCGACAAGCGGCTGGCGCGCGTGCTGTGGAACGATCCGGCCAGCGGCGTGATGCGTCACGCCGACGCCGGTTATGACATCGCCCTGGCCTGCGCGCGTGACAAGGGTCTGGACCTGCCAGGGATTTTATAGGCTTGCATCGATTGCTATCAATGATTAATATGCTATCATTGATTATGAGGTAGGCTTCATGGCCAGTATGATCATCCGCAATCTCGATGACGCTTTGAAAGCCCGGTTGCGGATTCGCGCTGCAGAGCATAATCGCTCGATGGAGGATGAGGCGCGCGACATCCTGCGCGCCGCTCTGTCGGCCAGCGCGCCAAAGCCTCAGAATCTGGCGCAATCCATCCTGGGACGCCTCAAAGGCGTCAGCGCAGACCTGGATCTGCCGCTGCGCGAAGCCGTGCGCACGCCACCGGATTTCCAATGATTGTCCTTGACACCAATGTGCTGGCCGAACTGCTGTGTCCCGCCCCCGATCCGGCGGTGATCATGTGGCTGGGAGCGCAGACGCCTGCGCAGGTCTTCACCACAGCCATCACAGAAGCCGAAATCCGTTACGGCGTCGCGCGGCTTGAGGCGGGACGGCGCAGGGAAGGTCTGATGGCGGCGATTACGGCCATCTTCGCTGAGGACTTCGCCGGTCGCGTCCTGGCGTTCGACGCCGAATGCGCGACCGCTTATGCCGATATTGTCGCCGCGCGCGAACGAACAGGCCGCCCGATTAGCCAGTTCGACGCCCAGATCGCCGCCATCGCCAGAATGCATGACGCCGCCATCGCGACACGTAATGTGAAAGACTTTGAAGCGCTTGGCCTGACAATACTTAATCCCTTCTCCTGATCGAAGGCCTTTGCCTGCTTGCGATACAGTCCTAAGGATTGCGGCGTCAGTCGCCATAATTTCAATTGCAACCAATCGCATCATATTGTAAGTTTCCTCCATTATAGTGGAGGATGCCTGTGCGCTCGCAATTTTACGCCCATGTGCTGGAGACGCTCGCCGACATCGAAGCGCGCGGACTGAAGAAGCCGGAACATGTCATCGCCTCGATGCAACGCCCCGCCCTGACTTTGGCGGACGGGCGCGAAGTGATCAATTTCTGCGCCAACAACTATCTCGGCCTGGCCGATCATCCGGACGTCATCGAGGCGGGCCGCGAGGCCCTGCGGACGCACGGCTCCGGCATGGCCAGCGTGCGCTTCATCTGCGGCACGCAGGATCTGCACAAGCAGCTTGAAGCGCGCATCGCGTCTTACGTCGGCAAGGAGGACGCCATCCTGTTCGCGGCCTGTTTCGACGCCAATGGCGCGGTGTTCGAGCCGCTGCTCGGCGACGAGGACGCGATCATTTCCGACAGCCTGAACCACGCCTCGATCATTGACGGGGTGCGGCTTTCCAAGGCGAAGCGCTATCGCTTCCGCAATGCCGATCTCGACGATCTGGAAACCCAGCTCAAAACCGCACGGGCGGACGGGGCGCGCACCCTCATGATCGCCACGGACGGCGTGTTCTCGATGGACGGCTACTATGCGCCGCTCGACGGCATCTGCGCCCTTGCCGACCGCTATGACGCGCTGGTCATGCTGGACGACTGCCACGCCACCGGCTTTGTCGGGCCGAGGGGCGCCGGGACCGCGCACCGGCTGAATGTGTCTGAGCGCGTCGATATCCTGACCGGCACCTTCGGCAAGGCGCTGGGCGGGGCGATGGGCGGCTATATCGCCGCGAAAAAGCCGGTCATCGACCTGCTGCGCCAGCGCGCGCGGCCCTACCTGTTCTCCAATGCCCTGGCCCCCGCCGTCACGGCCTCGTCGATGAAGGCCATCGACCTGGCTGAGGCGGGCGACGATCTGCGCGCGCAACTCATCGCCAATGCCGACCGTTTCCGCAGCGGTATGCAAGCCGCCGGGTTCAATCTCCTGCCCGGCGGGCATCCGATCATTCCGGTCATGCTCGGCGATGCGCGTCTGGCGCAGGCCCTCGCCGCGCGCCTGCTGGATGAAGGGATCTATGTTATCGGCTTCTCCTATCCGGTCGTGCCGGACGGTCAGGCGCGCATCCGCACCCAGATGTCGGCGGCGCATACATTTGCACAGATCGACGCCGCCATTGCCGCCTTCACCAGAGCGGGGCGCGAGCTTGGGGTGGTGCAATGAGCGACGATACAAAACCGCTTAAAACGACGATGAACACCCTGCCGACTCAGATGACGGCCCTGGCCAAACTGAAGCCGGAGCCCGGCATCTGGCGCACCGAGGCTCCCGTGCCGCAACCCGGCCCGCACGAGGTGCTGATCCGCGTGACGCACACCGCCATCTGCGGTACCGACATCCATATCTATAACTGGGACGACTGGTCGCAGAAGAATGTGCCGGTTCCGATGATCACCGGCCATGAATTTGCCGGCGAGATTGTCGAGATCGGACCAGAGGTGACGCGGCCCTTGCAAATCGGCCAGCGCGTCTCCGCCGAGGGCCATGTCATCGACCTCAATTCCGAGGCCGCGCGCATGGGCCGCTTCCATCTCGACCCGGACACGCAAGGCATCGGCGTCAACCGCCCCGGCGCGTTCGCGGACTATGTCGCGGTCCCGGCCTTCAATGTCGTGCCGCTGCCGGAGCGCGTATCGAACGAACTGGGCGCGGTGCTGGACCCGTTCGGCAATGCGGTCCACACGGTGCAGCAGACCGACATGCTGGGCCAGAACGTGCTGGTCACCGGCGCGGGTCCGATCGGCGTCATGGCGGCGGGCGTGGCCAGATTCGCGGGCGCCCGCTCAGTGACCCTGACCGACATCAATCCGTATCGTCTGGCGCTGGCGGCGAGGTTCGCCGATGTGCGCACGGTCGATGTGTCAAAAGAAGACCTGAACGATGTCCGTCATGAGCTTGGCGTCGTGAATGGCTATGATGTCGCTCTGGAGATGAGCGGGGCCAAAGCGGCGATCCCGCAGGCGCTTGCCCACCTGCGCATGGGCGGCGCCCTGACCCTGCTCGGCATTCCGGCGGGCGAGACCCTGTTCAACTGGTCGGACGTGATCATGAAGGCCGTGACGGTGCGCGGCGTCTATGGCCGCGAAATGTTCGAAACCTGGCGTAAGATGCTGGGCCTGATCGAGGCGGGCTTCCCGCTGGAGCGCATCATCACCCACCGCCTGCCCGCCGCCGAATTCGAGCAGGGCTTTGATATCATGCGCTCTGGTCAGTCCGGCAAGGTCGTGCTGGACTGGGCGTAACATTTTAAAAAGAACAGGCCATGCTGTCCGTCTTCGACATTTTCAAAATCGGCATCGGCCCGTCCAGCTCGCATACGGTCGGGCCGATGCGCATCGCCAAACGCGCCCTGATCGACGCGCATCACGCCGGCGCGCTGAACCGCGCCGTGCGGGTGAAGATCGAGCTGCAGGGCTCGCTGGCCCTGACCGGCATAGGCCACGGCTCGGACAAGGCGGCGATTCTGGGCCTGCTGGGCGCCGAGCCGGACACGATTGATCCCGACGAGGCCGAAGCCCTCTATGCGCGCTTTAAAGGCGGCGGCGACCTGGCCCTGTTCGGCGGCCCGGCGGTCCCGTTCGATTACCGGCGCGACATGGATTTTCGCGGCGACATCCTGCCGGACATCCATCCGAACGGCATGAGGGTCAGCCTGTTCAACAAGGCGGGCGCTGAGGTGTTTTCCACCACCTTCTATTCGGTCGGCGGCGGCTTTATCGCCTCGGCGGAGCAGTTGAGCCGTCCGCCGGAAAACGACCTGATCGGCCTGGCCGCCAGCGGCCCCCTCCCCTTCGCCTCGGCGGCGGAGCTTTTGCAGCAATGCGCGCGCCACGCCTGCAACATCTATGACGTCGTGCTGGCCAATGAGGACGCCAGGCGCCTGCGCGCCGACACAGACGCCGGGCTGCTCCGCGTCTGGCAGGCCATGAACGGCGCAATTGACCGTGGCCTGCGCTCGGAGGGCGTCTTGCCCGGCGGCCTCAGCGTCCAGCGGCGCGCGCGCAGGCTTTATGAGACCCTGACGCACGAGCAGCACAATCAGGAATCCGAGCGTCTGTTCGACTGGCTCAACGTCTTCGCCATGGCGGTCAATGAGGAGAACGCCGTCGGCGGTCGCGTCGTCACCGCGCCGACCAATGGCGCGGCAGGAATTATCCCCGCCTTGATCCGCTATTATTGCGCCTTTGACGGCTGGGGTGAGGCCGATACGGGCGCGGATGGAAAGATCGGACGCTTCCTTTTGACCGCCGCCGGTATCGGCATGATCTATAAGCAGCGCGCTTCGCTGTCCGGCGCGGAGATGGGCTGTCAGGGCGAGGTCGGCGTCGCCTGTTCGATGGGCGCGGCGGGTCTGGCGGCGGTCTGGGGCGGCGGCGCGGCCCAGATCGAGCACGCCGCCGAAATCGGCATGGAGCATAATCTCGGCCTGACCTGCGATCCGGTCGGCGGCCTGGTGCAGATACCCTGCATCGAGCGCAACGCCATCGGCGCGGTCAAGGCCGCCAACGCCGCGCGGCTGGCCCTACGCGATGCGGGCGAGCATCGCGTCTCGCTCGATCAGGTGATTGAGACCATGCGCCAGACCGGCATCGACATGTCCTCCAAATATAAGGAAACCTCGCAGGGCGGTCTGGCGGTCAATGTGATCGAGTGTTGAACGACGGATAGCGTCGTTCTTTTTAGCGCTTGCGGCGGCGCCGCGTCGGGGCTATATAGTGAACCAAATGGTTCAGTATATAGCCCGTCTTGACTCGACCTTCGCCGCCCTCGCCGACCCTACCCGTCGCGGCGTTCTGGAGCAGCTTGGCCGCTCCGAAGCCTCGATCACCGATCTTGCCGACCGCTTTCACATGACCCTGACCGGCATGAAGAAGCATATCGGCGTGCTGGAGCATGCAGGCCTCGTCGCCACCGAAAAGATCGGGCGCGTGCGCACCTGTCGCCTCGGACGTCGCGCCCTGACCGACGAAGCGGCATGGATCGCGCGCTATCAGCAGCTCTGGGACGCACGTTTCGACGCCCTCGACGAAATTGTAGAAGACTTGAAATCCAAGGAGAAACCTCATGACTGACACAACGAAAAACCATACCAGGGTGGAACGGACGTCCGAACGCGAGCTGGTCGTAACGCGGCTCGTCAATGGCCCTGCGCATCTTGTCTTCAGGGCCTGGATCTCGCCCGACCTGTTCCAGCGCTGGTGGATACCCAAGTCGGCCGACATCGCCTTCGTGTCCTGTGACATGGATGTCCGCACAGGCGGCGCCTACCGCCTCGTCTTCCGTCATCCGGCCTCCGAGGAGCCGATAGCGTTTTTCGGCAGGTACCTGGAGGTGATCCCTTCGCAGCGCATCGTCTGGACCAATGAGGAAGGCGGCGAAGACGGGCCGGTCACGACGGTGACGTTCGAGGCGCTTGGCGATCAGACGCAGGTGACGTTGCGCGATCTCTATCCCAGTAAGGACGCGCTGGATGCGGCCGTCGAGAGCGGCAGCGTCAGCGGCTATGACGCGCAGTTCGATCAACTGGACGCCCTCATCGGCGACCTGGACGCGACCTGATCCCGACGACGGATATCGCAGGCGGACCAGGCTTTCCCATCGTTTCGGATCTGTCGCCGCTTTATGAAATCTTTCCAAGGCTGACAAGCCCGGCGGTTTCTCCCGCCGGGCTTGTTGTTCTGAAATCGTGCTGAAGGT
>DATMTF010000089.1:0-5358 GCA_035565015.1 Asticcacaulis sp.
GAACATGGTTGACAATGATCCAAGAGTTCGCGTATTTTTGATACTGCTTGGTACCATTATGCGAGACTGTAGATACTGTCAAGTATCGTTATTATCATGACTGAAAAAAACCAGGGCCGCCGTGGTCGGCCCGTCAATGAAGCGAGTGGACAAACGATCGTCGACGCCGCGAGCGAACTCTTTTTAGAACTGGGTTTTCAGGCGACGACCATGGATAAGGTCGCGCAACGGGCAAAGATATCCAAGCTCAGCATCTACCGGCACTTCGAAAACAAGGAGGCGTTGTTCAGCGCGGCCATTTCCGCCCGCTGCCGCCAGTTTGCACCGCAACCCCTGCTGGAAGGGGTCGAAGGTTCGGCTGAGGATCAACTGACGGCGGTGGGCGCGTCCCTGCTGCGCCTGCTGCTGAGTCCGGACGTCCGCAACGTCGAAGCCATGATCATGGCAGACAAGACGAACCAGGCCTCACTTAGTAAGCTGTTTTACCAAGCCGGCCCCGCCCGTGTCATCGCCCAAATTGAGGCGCTGTTACGTCAATTGCACGAGAAGGCGGTTCTTAGTGTTCCCGATCCTCTCCGGTCCGCACGGCTGTTCGGCGCACTTTTCAAAGGATCCGATCTCCTGATGGTTGCGCGCTTCGATGACGCGAAAGCTATGGACGATAGCGAAATCGAATCCTATTGCCGGGCCGCCGTCGCGATGTTCGTCGCCGCCCACAGCGGCAACGACTATCCCCCTCTTCCCTAGAGAGAGGGCCCCTATGCCCGCGACACCGGTTCACTACCTAAAGAATATGATACCGGCGTCGCCCGGAGACGGAAATCCGCGGCCTCAAACCAGCAGCGACTGCTGGACGGAGATACCCGCCGTAGCGCCCTGCCACGATGCCGTGGTGACCGAGGGAATCAAGGGGTTGGCGAGGTCGCCTGCGGCATAGATGCCCGGCATGCTGGTTTCGCGGCGCTCGTCGACCTTGAGGACGATACCGAAAGGCGTATCGACTGTGGCGAGACCCAAAGATTCATGCAGGTTTGCAGATGGCTTGTTGCGCGGATGCGCGAACAGGATGTCGACCGCAACATTGCGGCCGTTGTCGAGATTGACGGTTGCAGCATGGCCTCCGTGACGGGCGATTTCGGCGATCCGGCCATCAACGACAGGTATGTTGCGGCGCTGCAGATCGGCCCGGATATCGGGCGGAAGGTCATGGCCATCGGAAAACAGGGTCAGCTTGTCGGTCCAGTGTTGGAACAGCCTGGCGGAATTATGCGAATGCAGGCCGGACCAGACAAGGCCCCAATGCCGCCCGGCGACTTCAAAGCCGTCGCAATAAGGGCAGGGTACGATGGACGCGCCCCAGCCTTCGGCAAAGCCCGGAACATCAGGCATCTGGTCAACGAGGCCATAGCTCAGAATCAGGCGGCGCGCCTTGAGGCTTTCGCCATCGCCGGTGAGGACGGAGAAATCGTCGATGGCGCCGGAGACGCCGTCGGCCCGCGCGTTGATCAGCCTGATCGTGGGATAACGCGTCAGTTGCCGCCGCGCCTCGGCCAGAATGTCCAGTGGCGGCTTATGATCGTGGCCGAGCAGGCCATGCGAGCGCCCGGCAAAGCGGTTGCGCGGGAGGCCGGTATCAAGCACGATGACCTTGCGCCGGGCGCGACCGAGCTGAAGGGCGGCGGCGAGGCCGGCAAAGCTGCCGCCGATGATGATGACGTCATCCATGGTGATGGGCTCCGTGTTGCAAATAGAGGGGGCTGTTGCATGACACCCTCGTATTTCTCGTTTCACACTTTGACTTGCTTATTTCTGAAACTAAGCGGTATCCTAATTCAGCAATAACGATACTGTCAAGGACTGGAATTGTCGTGAGCGAAAATAATCAAAGCCGGCGCGGCCGGCCCGCCAACGAGGCGCTTGGCCAAACGATAATCGAAGCCGCGTGCGAACTTTTTGTGGAATTGGGTTTTCAGGCGACGACCCTGGACAAGGTCGCCAAACGTGCGAAGATTTCAAAGCTCAGCATCTATCGGCGCTTCGAGAATAAGGAGGCGCTGTTTAGCGCGGCGATTGCGGCCCGCCGCCATCAGTTCGCACCTCAGGCCGTTATCGAAGGCGTTGATGATTCGGCCGAAGAACAGCTCATGGCGGTAGGATCATCCCTCCTTCGCACACTGCTGAGCCCTGACGTCCGAAGTGTCGAAGCTATGATCATGGCGGACAAGACGAGCCAAAAGTCGTTAAGCACGCTCTTTTACGAAGCCGGTCCGGCCCATGTCATCGACCAGCTCAAGGCCCTGTTGCGCCAGTTGCACGCCAAGGCGGTTTTGAACATTCCCGATCCCGCCCAGTCCGCCCGCCTGTTCGCCGCGTTGTTCAAAGGCTCCGACCTCCTGATCGTCGCGCCGTTCGACGAGGCGAAAACTTCGGATGACGGCGAAATCGACGCCTACTGCCAGTCCGCTGTCGCCATGTTTATCAAGGCCCACCGCGTCGGCGAAGGCGTCATCGCGTAGGCGTTCAGGACGCGCGCACATGTCGAGCGATACAGCCTCGCCAGACAGGCTCGGTCAGAGAACTCCTGGCGCCCTGACCGAGCAAGGGCCTCAAGCCGCGCGCGTCAATAACACTGTGGCATGGCGATGATCTTCTCAGCGCCTTCATAACTTATAATTCGCCCGCCGCCATCGGCCCTGCAGGTGACGCGGAAGGCGATCCTGGATGGCATGCCCGGATACTGCCCCTGCCGCGCGCCCAGGGTCAGGCTGTGCGTCTTGTCGTTCCACGACATGGCGATGGTGGCGTACTGGCCCTTCTGATAGCCGTAGCCGTCGCCCGTATCGTCATACCAGGTGAAGTCGCCGTCCCGGCCGGGGAAGACGCGCAATTCGGTCGGCGCTTTGTTCGGCGCGTCGGCATAGGGCTTGACCGGCCCCAGCGGCAGGATGCTGCCCGCGCGCGCATAGAGCGGTATGTGATCGAGCGGCGTCGTCGCCGCCACGGTCTGGCCACCCGCTACCGCCGCGCCCGTCCAGACATCGTACCAGTTATCGGTGCCCGGCAGATAGACGCCGCGCGTCTTCGCCCCGGCTTCCAGCACCGGCGCGACCAGCAGGGTCTTGCCGAACATATATTCGTCGGTGACGGCCAGAGCCTTGCTATCGCTGCGGAAATCAAAGGCCAGGGCCCGCATCATCGTGCCCTGATGGGCGGTGACGTCCCATGAGGTCGCATAGATATAGGGCAGCAGGCGATAGCGCAGCCTGACATCGTCGATCAGAATCTTCTGCGTCGCGGCGTCGAAGGTCCAGATCTCCTTGCCGTCGCCTGCGCCGTGGATGCGGAACATCGGATTGAAGACGCCGAACTGATGCCAGCGGATGAACAGCTCGGCATAGGACGGGTCTTTCGCCTGATCGGGGCTGAAGAAGCCACCGATATCAGCCGACCAATAGGGAATGCCGCTCATCGAGAAGTTCAGCGCCGCGGGAATCTGCTTGCGCAGCGTCTCCCAACTGGCGTGGGTGTCGCCCGACCAGGTGATGACGCCGTTGCGCTGCTGGCCGGCATAGGCCGAGCGCGACAGGATGAAGACGCGCTTATCGGGCTGGTCGCGCATCATGCCGTCATGCACCGCCGTGGTGTGCATCAGCGGAAAGGCGTTATTGACCTGAATGCCAGGCCCGGCGGCCGTGGCGATTTCGCGCATCTCGCCCGTGCTGCCCCCCAGTTCAGCCTCATCGCCGTCCAGCCACCAGCCGTCAAAGCCATAGACGCCGAGGCGGCTCATGATCTGGCGCCAGTAGATGTCGCGGCCCTTGGGGTTCCAGGCGTCGTACCAGCGGCCCCAGCCGGGCGGGTAGACATTGGGATAGACGCCGGGCAGAACCGCGCCCGCCGCATCGAGTTCGGCCAGTGTGTCCGTGCCGAGATCGAAGCGCGGCCACACCGAAATGATGGTGTGGACGTGCATGTCGTGGATGGCCTGCACCATCGCCTTCGGGTCAGGATAGCGCGCCGGGTCCATGCGCTGCGCCCCCCACTGGCCCGCCTGCCAGTACTGCCAGTCCTGCACAACGGCGTCGACCGGCACGCCCATCTTGCGGTAACGCGCCGGGATCGAGATCAGCTCGCCCTGCGTGGCGTAATGCTCTTTCGACTGCCACATCCCCCAGGTCCAGCGCGCCATCATCGGCGCATCGCCGGTCAGCCAGCGGTAACCGGCGATAATGTCATGCACTTCCGGTCCGGCGATGAAGTCATAATCGATGCCGGGGCCGGTTTCGTTGCGTATTTCCAGCGGCGGCTTGCCCGCCACGCCGACATCGACATCCATGACCGAGGCGTTGTTCCACAGCAGACCGAAGCCTTGCGGCGACACCATCATCGGCACGCCGACATCGGTATTGGCCTGTTGCAGATGGATGGTGGCGCCGGTGTAGTCGAGCAGGCCGTTCTGGTGCTGGCCCAGACCATAAAGCGGCGTTTTGGTCAGGAAATCCTGCCGCGCGCCCAGACCTGTATCGCGGTCGCCCTCGGCCAGCAACAGATGATGGGCCGCATCGAAAAAGCTGATGCGGGCCGTGGCCTTGTCGACCTCGACGCTGAGCTTGCCGGTCGCCAGCACCCAGGCGGCGGCAGTCTCGCTGACGCGGTAATCGACCTTTTCCGGCGTGGCGATGACAGCGGGATTATAATTGCCGGCAAAGTCCGGCGCGCCGAATTCGACATGGATAATGGCGTCGCTCCACGGATCGAGACGCAGCACGCCCCTTTCCGTCGACAAGGCCAGCCCTGCGCTGGAATCGAGCCGCGCCGTAACCGCATCCGCGTGCGCCTGACCTGCGCCCAGCGCGCAAGCCAGGGCCAGCGCGCCAAGGCTAACCGAAATATATCTCTGCATAGTCCCTGCTCTTATAGATTATGTATGGGGCGTCCCGTCTGTTCGGACGCGACGATCTTTTAAGGTTGTTCGCTCAAAGCATAGATGCGCTTCATCGGAACCCACTTCTGTCCGGACGCCGCGAACGGCAGGGCTTGCTGAAAGCGCCACATCAGCTCTTCCCACGCCTGAACCTCAGGGCTGGCGGCGTCGGACGCGGCCTTGGCGGCGGGATCAAATCCCGGTCCCGGCGTCAGCGCCATCATCAACCGGTTCCCGGCCAGAAAGATATCCAGCGCCATGATGTCCGCCGCCCGCAAGGCGTCCGTGATCGCCTGCGGCGGACCGCCCGGCCTGTGCCAGACCTGATAGTCTGCAATCAGTTGCGGATCGTCCTTGAGGTCGAGTACATAATAAAGAGGCGCCGCCATGATTCTTCCTGTAAAACTCGATTCCATATGTAACACTAATGAATT
>DATMTF010000090.1:0-2719 GCA_035565015.1 Asticcacaulis sp.
GCCAGCAGCCAGCAGGTCAGCATGTAGGCGATGGCGCACAAAAGGGTTCCCACCGGTCCCGGCGCCAAGGTCTGGAACACGCGTATGCCGATCCAGTCGTAAAGGCCCGTATCCGGCGGCACGCGGATCAGTTGCAGGACCACCACGAACAGTTCCGAAAACAGGTAGATGGCCAGAGGATTGCGCCCGAATATCTCGCAGAAGCGCATGCCCGGAACCCGCTTGCGGCCCTGGCCCCAGATTTCGACATAGGCGATCAGGAGGGCGATCACGATCAAGTCTATGCCCACGGTCAGGGTGACGAAGCTGGAAGTCCAGATACGCTTGGCCAGCGGAAAGGCGAGACTCCAGACCAGTCCGGCGGCGCACAGGGCCAGTCCGGCCCCGGCCAGCCGCCGCACGAGCGTCGTTTTGTCGCCCTCCTGTTTCAGGAACCAGCGGATATATTGTCCGGCCAGGAAGCCCGCTATGACATTGACGATGGCGGGCATGGTGCTGAGCAGGCCCTCCGGATCGTAGCCATGCCCCTTGGCGTACATGTGCGGCAGGCCCAGCACAGCGCGGTCGAGCATAGCCGCGGCGTTGCCGAGCGGCGTCAGTTGCGCGCCCGGCTGGCCGAACGCCATCAATATCCCCCAGTAGCCGAACAACAGGCCAAGGCTCAGGGCGAGCAGCCAGCGCCACGACAGGTAGCGGCAGGCGACCGCCGCGATCCCGAAGCACAGGGCGATGCGTTGCAGCACGCCCATGATGCGCGTTTCGCCGACCGGGTTGAACGCCCAGCTTCCGTCGGCCAGACGATGGAAGAACGGGAACCAGTACATCAGATAACCGAGCAGAAAGATCAGGGCCGTGCGTCTGGCGACTTTCAGCAGATAGTCGCGTTCGGACACGCCCGGCTTCATGGCGAAGCTCATGGCGTTGCCGACGGCGAACAGGAAGGACGGAAAGACCACGTCGGCGACGGTGAAGCCGAACCACGGCGCGTGTTGCAACAGGGCGAAGGGCGTTGCGCCCGCCCCCATCGTGTTGACGACGATCATCACGGCGATGGTCAGGCCGCGAAAGACGTCGAGCGCGCGAAACCGCGCCGGTGTCATGGCTTCGCTCATAAGATCACTCCCTGTTCTGTTCTGGTCATGCGCATCAGGGTGCGCGCGTCCCCAACCGGGTCGGCGGGACGCGACAGCCCCTCCCCGGCGTCCGATTTCACCCAGTCATGCTCCCAGGCGATGATGGCGGCGGTGAAGGCATCCTGATCGAAGGCCGTTTTCGTCGCCGCGCTCTGGCGCAAAGCGTCGAAGAACCGCCGCCAGCGCGGCAGGTAGAAGCTGGCGTACATGCCCTGCCACGCCTTGGAGGCGTAGTCGTTGAGATTGCCGCTGCCGCCCCAGACGGTGATCTGGGCGCGCGCGTTTTCGACATAGGCGGCCTTGTCCTGCGGCGCATCGCCATAGTCGCGCGCCGCCTTTGTCCAGCTTGTCAGGGTGTCGGGCTGATGGCCGAGCAGAGCGTCGAGCCTGAGCGCCAGATCGCCAATGGCCTGATCCAGCGCGTCAAGGCGCGCCAGATCGCCGGACGCACAGGCCCTGATAGCCGCTTCGATGCGACCGTCGATCTCGCCGCTGACATAGTGGCGCACGGCTTCGATCAGGTCGAAGACGAACAGATAATTGTCTTTCAGATCGTCCGCGCACAGGATCAGGGCGTCTACCGCCTGACCCAGTGCGTGATGGTCGCCGGGAATTTCGCCGAAATCGACAGCATCGAGGGTCGGTCGTTTGAAGAACAGATAGGCCCCGGCTCGGCTTTTCCACCAGCGCGGCGTCCAGTAACGCGTCTGATAGGCCGCCTTGACCAGGGTTTTCCAGGCCTGCATCAGACCGGGCGACGGCGGACATCCGTAACGGGCGCGCAGATAGACGCGCAGCCATGCGTCCTGGCTGTCCCCCCCGTCGCCCCAGGCCAGATTATAAAGATATTCATAGACGATGGAATTGGTGTCGAGGCCTTCGGGGAAGACGCCGAAGCCGCTCAATTTGCCGGTGTCGTCGCGCCGTGTCAGGGCGCTTAGGTCGTCGCGGTAGAAGCCGAGATCGCCATAGACCGGGTTCGAGCCGCCGTAATTATGCACATAGCCATAGATCCAGTTCTTGCCCCTGAAGGCTTCGGCGCGCGTCCAGACATCCGGATAGCGGTCATTGCCGATGTCGAGGATCATCATCTTCTCGTCGGGAACACGGCTCAGGAAGGCGGCGATGGACTCGGCGTCCCAGAAGGCCTTGTCGGCGCCGAACAGCCAGCCCTGCATCACCCAGACCGCGCCCGGGCGCGCCTGCGCCACCGACGCATAGAGCGCGGCGCCGTAATCGGCCAGACGCTGCGCCTTCAGGGCCGGATCGAGCTTCGCCGCCGCCTCGGCATTGGCGGTGGCGTCGCCATAGCTGCTGTTCGCCGCCGCGCGCGGATCCTGCGCCACCGGCGGCAGCATCTCGTTGAAGGCGTCGGCCAGATAGTGCGTGCCGGCGCCATAGACTTCTGTGTAGAGGTCGAGAAAGCGTCCGGCCAGTTTGGCGAACAGGGGATCGGCGGGGTCCAGCCACCAGGTTTCATGAAAACCCTCCCAGGCGCGCATGCGGTAAATCCGCGCCTCGGGATGCTTTTCCGCGAACGCCTTTGGCACATAGCCGCCGAAAGCGGGCAGGACCGGCGTCATGCC
>DATMTF010000091.1:0-5866 GCA_035565015.1 Asticcacaulis sp.
AAATGCGCCGACTCAATCCCCGGCGTCTGCAAATGGACCTGCATCGGCCGTCCGGTATAGACGCCCGCATTGAGCGCCACCGACGACCAAAACAGTTTGAGCTTCGCCAGATGCTCTGGCCAGTCCTCCACCGCCGCCTCGAACACCGGCCCCAGTTGCGGATGCAGCCGAACCCGCGCATAAAATTCATCGACAAGCTTTGAAATAAACGCTTCATCGACGCCGATGGCGGCGGCGTCTTCGCGGATTTTGCGGCGGGCTTCAAGGGCGTGTTCAGAACTCATAATCGACCTTTTAGCCCTGCTGACGCAATCTGACCATGCGGCGTTGTGTCCTGCCGCCAAAAGGAGCCCATCATGCTGCACACCGGAAGCTGCCATTGCGGCGACATCGCCTTTGAGGTCGAAGGCGAGTTCGATAACGCCCTGAGCTGCAACTGCTCGATCTGCCGCCGCAAGGGCTCGCTGCTGGCCTTTGTTCCGGCGACGGACTTCACCCTGACCACGCCGAAGGACAAGGTCTCGACCTATACCTTCAACAAGCACGTCATCCGGCACCATTTCTGCGCCCATTGCGGCGTCTCGCCCTATGCCGAAGCCACGGCGCCAGACGGAACGCCGACGATCGCGCTCAACCTTCGTTGCGTGCCCGATGTCGATCTCGACGCCCTGACGGTCAGGCGTTGGGACGGGGCCAGCCACTAGAGTCAGTTGATCTAAACCTTTCCACAAATAAGCATCGCTTTTCCAGACGGGCGCGACGGCTTACAAAGACAGCCTCGCCATCCCGGAGTCGCCGTCATCATGCTGGCCCTGCCCCTGTCCTGGCCGTTGAAGGATAAGCGCGTTGCGCTGATCGGCGACGGTGTGTGGCTGATGCGCAAGCTCAACCTGTTGCGCCGCACCCCGGCGGAGCTGAGCATTTTTGCGCCGTTCGGGCTTGCTGGCGAAACCGTTGAGCAGCGCTGGCCCGAAGCCGCCGACCTCGCCGACTCCGCCCTGATCGTGGTGGCGTTCGAGGATCGCGACCTGGCGATGCGCGCCGCCGCCATTGCGCGTCAGACGCGCGCGCCGCTGAATGTGGTCGATTATCCCGATCTCAGCGACTTCCATTTTCCGGCCATTGTCGATCGCGGCGCTTTGAGCATCGGCATCGCGTCGGGCGGAACCGCGCCTGTGCTGGCGCGTGAGGCGCGCCGCCGCATCGAAGCCGCCATTCCGCCGTCCGAAACCCATGTCGCCGACTTCGCCGAGCATCTGAGCGCGCCCTTGCGTGAGCGCTTCGATAATGTCGATGACCGCCGCCGCGTCTGGGAGCAGATTCTGGCCTCCCCCGCCGCTGAGACGGCGCGCGCAGGTCACGTCGATGAGGCGGTTGCTCAGGCGCTGGCTTCGCTCGATAAGGCTGCGCCGCGTCAAGGCGTCGTGCATCTGGTCGGCGCGGGCCCCGGCGATCCGGAGCTTCTGACGCTTAAGGCGCTGCGCCTTCTCAGTGAGGCCGACGTGATTGTCTATGACCGACTGGTCGGCGACGGCATTATGGACCTGGCCCGTCGCGACGCCGACCGGTTCTATGTCGGCAAGCAACGCTCCAACCATTCCGTGCCGCAGGAACAGATTCACGACCTGCTGCTCGAACAGGCCCGCCTCGGCAAGCGCGTGGTGCGGCTCAAGGGCGGCGATCCGTTCGTCTTCGGACGCGGCGGCGAGGAGGTCGAAGCCCTGCGCGCCGCCGGCGTCGAAGTCCATATCGTGCCCGGCATTACGGCGGCGCTCGGCTGCGCGGCGTCGGCGGGCGTGCCCCTGACCCATCGCGACCACGCCCAGAGCGTCACCTTCATCACCGGCCACTCAAAGGACGGCGATCACTCAAATCCGCTGATGCTCGACTGGTCGGCCCTGTCGGCGCCGAACCATACGCTGGTCGTCTATATGGGCGTCGCCACCGCGCATGAGATCGCCACGCGCCTGATGCGCCATGGCCGCGCCGCCGATACGCCGGTGCTGATCGTCGAGAACGGGACGCGCAGCGATGAACGCCGCACGCCCGCCACCCTGGCGACGCTGGAGGCCGCCGTCGCCTCCGTGACGGGTCCGGCCCTGCTGATCATCGGCGAGGTCGCCTCGCTCTACAAAACTGACGTCGCCTTAAGCGGCGTCATCGAACAAGCCGCAAAGGTGAACGCATGAAGCTCCTGACCGCCAACCGTCTCAGCGACGGCCTGACGATCTGGTACACGCCATCGGGTTGGGTGGAGGACGCCGCCCATGCCGCGCGGCTTGACGACGCCGCGGCCGAGGCGCTGCAAAAAACGTGGGCTGCACGCGAGACCGAGGTGGTCGGCGCCTATCTGATCCCGCTGAAAGACGACGGCGCGCCGGTGCAGCGCGAGCATGTGCGCGAATTCGTGCGCGCCAACGGCCCGACCATCGGAGCCACCGCCGACGCCCTGGCCCGCCGGTTCCAGCGCGCCGACATCTTCAAGGACTAAGCATGTATCAGTACGACGCCTTCGACCACGCCTTCGTCCGCGACCGCAATGCCGAGTTCGCCGATCAGGTCGCGCGCCGCCTGTCGGGCGAGATCACCGAGGACCAGTTCAAGCCGCTGCGGCTGATGAACGGCCTCTATCTGCAACTGCACGCCTATATGCTGCGCATCGCCGTCCCCTATGGCGTGCTGTCGTCGAAGCAGGTGCGCAAGCTGGCGCATATTGCGCGCACCTATGACCGCGATTTCGGCCATTTCACCACGCGCCAGAATTTGCAGTTCAACTGGATCAAACTGGCCGACGCGCCGAAGATTCTGGAGGAACTGGCCGAGGTCGAGATGCATGCGCTGCAAACCTCCGGCAACTGCATCCGCAACACCACGACCGACCAGTTCGCCGGGGCCGCCAAGGATGAACACGAAGATCCGCGCCCGTGGGCCGAGCTGATCCGCCAGTGGTCGTCCAACCACCCGGAATTCACCTTCCTGCCGCGCAAGTTCAAGATCGCCATCACCGGCGCCGACCGCGACCGCGCCGCCGTGCGCGTCCACGATATCGGCCTGCACGCCAGACCCGAAGGCTTCGACGTCTATGTCGGCGGCGGGCTTGGCCGCACGCCGTCGCTGGGTCACCGCATCAAGACGGGCCTGAAGGGTGAAAACCTGCTCAGCTATCTCGAAGCTGCCTTACGCGTCTATAACCGCTATGGCCGCCGCGACAATATCTACAAGGCGCGCATCAAGATTCTGGTGGCCGCGCTCGGCCCTGACGAATATGCGCGCCAGGTCGAGGCCGAATGGGCGACGCTGGACAAGAGCCGTATCGACGCGCCGGTGGTCGAGATCGACCGCATCAGGAGCTTCTTCCCCGCCCCGGCGTGGAAGACCGGCTTCGACGCCGCCGCCTTTGAGCGCGCCAAAACCGCCGATCCGGGCTTTGCGCGCTGGCTGCGCAACAACACCCTGGCCCACCGTCAGGACAATCACCTGTCGGTCACCGTGTCGCTGAAGCCCGTGGGCGCGCCGCCGGGCGACGCGTCATCGGCGCAGATGGACCTGCTGGCCGATGTCGCAGACGCCTACGCCTACGGCGAACTGCGCGTCTCGCACGAGCAGAACATCATCCTGCCGCACGTCGCCAAAGACGATCTTTACGCCCTCTACAGCCGCCTCGACGCGGCGGGTTTGGGCACGGCCAATGGCGGCAAGATCACCGACATGATCGCCTGCCCCGGCCTCGACTACTGCTCTTTGGCCAATGCGCGTTCGATCCCGCTGGCGCAGGATATTTCGCGCCGCTTCGAGGACGCGCAGCTCACCGACAAGATCGGCGATCTGTCGATCAAGATTTCCGGCTGCATCAATGCCTGCGGCCACCACCATGTCGGCCATATCGGCATACTCGGCGTCGATAAGCAGGGCGTGGAATTCTACCAGATCCTGCTCGGTGGCCGAGCCGACGAGAACGCCGCGCTTGGCGTCATCACCGGCAAGGGCCTGTCCGCCGAAGCCGTGCCCGACGCCATCGAGCGCGTCGTGCAACTCTACCTGAACCTGCGTAAGGACGAGAGCGAGCGTTTCATCGACGCGCTCGAACGTCTGGGTCGCGAAGCCTTTGCGGAGGCCCTGCATGAGCCGGCCTAATTCCTCATATGAGCCTCAACTGGTCAACCGCGCGGGCGAGACCTTAACCGGCGATGAGATCGAAACGCTCGATTTCGACCGCGCCGTAGAGGAATTGGACGGCCTCAATGGCAGCTATGCGGTGGCGATCCAGCCCGGTCAGGACGTGCGCGCCCTCTTGCCATTCATCGACCATATCGCCCGTTTCGACATCGCCTTTCCAGGCTATCGCGACGGACGCGGCTATTCGAGCGCGCGCATCCTGCGTGAAGCCGGTTTTACGGGCGCGATCCGCGCGGTCGGCGACGTGCTGCGCGACCAGCTTTTCTACATGCTGCGCTGCGGTTTCGACGAGTTCCTGATCAAGGACGCCGCCCCACCCGAAGCGATCCGCGCCGCCGCCCAGCGCTATGCCACGACCTATCAGAGCGCGGCTGACGCCGCCGCGCCCGTCTGGGCCTTACGGCATCGCATTCCCGCGTAAAAGGACATCACCATGACCGTCCTGATCGACGTCTTGAAAGACCAGCAGAGGTCTGAAAACGGCCAGCGCGCCGCCGAACTGAGCACGCAATATGAGGGCTGGACCGCGCAGGACATCCTGCGCGACGCCATTCGCAACCAGTTTTTCGGCCAGATCACCCTGTCCTCGTCTTTCGGCGCGGACTCCGCCGTGTTGCTGCACATGGTCGCACAGATCGACCCGAACCTGCCGGTCATCTTCCTCGACACCGAACGGCACTTCTTCCAGACCCTGCAATATCGCGACGAACTGGCCAAACGCCTTAGCCTGACGCAGGTGATCAATCTGCGCGCCGATGCGGACGAAGCCGCCAGCGAAGACGCTAAGGGAACCCTGTGGCGCACAAATCCCGACGCCTGCTGTTCCTTACGCAAGGTGCGCCCGCTGGCGCGTGAAATGGAGCGCTACGATGCATGGATTTCAGGCCGCAAGCGTCACCAGAGCGCGACGCGCGCTGGCCTGTCCATCGTCGAATGGGATGGGCGGCATTTCAAGGTCAATCCGCTGGCCGCCTGGACCGCCGACGACATCGCCGCCTATTTCCAGAATCACGATCTGCCGCCGCATCCGCTTGTCGAGCAGGGCTTTCCGTCGATCGGCTGCTTCACCTGCACCAAGCCGGTGGCGGCGGGCGAAGATGCGCGCTCAGGCCGCTGGGCCGGCGCCGAAAAGGTCGAATGCGGCATCCACACGCCCATCTATGCGGGCGACGGCATCTAAACGCTATTTGCGCGACCAGACCTGCGACTTGCAGAACACCTTCATCACGCAGCCCTGCAGCTTCAGCGCATTGCCGGTCACGGTCGCCGAACCATCATAGGTCTTGTCATTGTCGGGGTCGGTGACCTGTCCGGTATACTGTCCGCCCATGCCCTTGAGCACGCCGATCTGCTTGCCGGCGTGCTGTCCGTCCATCAGGGTGATGCAGAACTTGTCGCCCTGGCACGGAGTGATATGGGCCGTCGTGCCTTTCAGTGTCAGCCAGTCGCCTTCGATCGGTTGCGCGGCGCTCGCGCCGCCGACCAGAATCAGAAAGGCGGCGCCCGCCAGCATGGTGATACGCAACATCAGCATTCTCCTGTTTTTTAAAGCGCGTGTCGATCCGATGAAATCGGACCGGCGCTTTAATCCTTTTGTTGACGCGCATCTTAATCCAAAAAGTGCGATACTTTTTCGGGATGCGCTATAGCGCCTCACGCGATCTGTTGCGCAAGAGTAACTAAGCCTGAC
>DATMTF010000092.1:0-9542 GCA_035565015.1 Asticcacaulis sp.
GGCAAAAGGACGGCGCGCAGGGAAGATAAAGGCATCATCATAACGCCTTCATCACTATCTGCTTTTCATTTTGGCGGCTAGTGGCCTAGATTGTTGCAAACCTATTGTTTCCTTGCAAAGGATCGGGCCTTAAGTCCACCGTTTCACGATCAGGATCGAATCCTCATGCCCGCCGACAGTTCCGACACAGCCCTGGCCGTCATCAAGTCCGTTTGCGTCTATTGCGGCTCCGCCTTCGGCGCCTCGGAAATCTATCGTCAGGCCGCGCACGATCTGGGGCAGGTGCTGGCGGGGGCCGGTCTGCGGCTGGTCTATGGCGGCGGCAATGTCGGCCTGATGGGCGAAACGGCGCGCGCGGCGCATCAGGCGGGCGGCAAGGTGCTGGGCATTATGCCGCAATTCCTGCGCGGTCGCGAAATTCTGTATGACGACGTCGAAACCCGCGTCGTCGCCAATATGCACGAACGCAAGATGATGATGTTCGAGGAGGCCGACGCCTTCGTGGTGCTGCCGGGCGGCGTCGGCACGCTGGAGGAGATTGTCGAACTCCTGTCCTGGCGACGGCTCGACCTGCACAAGAAGCCTGTGGTCTTCCTGAATATCGACGATTTCTGGCGGCCCTTCTTCGCCCTGATCGAGCATACGCAGAAGGAGGGCTTTACGCCCGACAGCTTCACGGAAACCTGGATCAGCGTCGAAAGCGTCGGCGACGTCTTACCCGCCATCACCCATATGCGCGGGCAGAATCTGGATATCGACACGCGCACGGTGGTGTGACAATGAGCCGACACAGACACAAGGAAACACACGTTATCGAGCGCATCGGCTGGTTGCGCGCTGCGGTTCTGGGGGCCAATGACGGCATCGTCTCGACCGCCGCCCTGCTGGTGGGCGTGGCCGCGACCTCAGCCAGCAAGGCTCAGTTGCTGATCACCGGTGTTGCGGCCCTGACCGCCGGCGCCCTGTCGATGGCGGCGGGCGAATACGTCTCGGTCAGTTCGCAATCCGACACCGAAACCGCCGAACTGGCGCGCGAACGGCAGGAATTGCGCGACGATCCGGAGGCCGAACTGGCCGAATTGCAAGGCATTTATCAGGCCCGCGGCCTCAGCGCCGACCTGGCCGCGCAGGTGGCGCAACAACTGACCGCGCACGACGCGCTCGACTCCCATGCGCGCGATGAATTGGGCATTTCTGAAATCACCACCGCGCGACCTGTTCAGGCGGCGTTCGCCTCAGCCCTGTCGTTTTCCGCCGGCGCGATTCTGCCGATCGCCGTCCTGTGGCTCAGTCCGCGCGCGCTCGGCCTGTGGACCGTGTCCGTATCGTCCCTGATCTTCCTAGCGGGCCTTGGCGCGCTCGGCGCCTGGGCGGGCGGGTCGAAGATGCTGAGGCCTGTAATCCGCGTCACCTTCTGGGGCGCGCTGGCGCTTGCCGTCACCGCCGGGGTCGGCAAGCTGTTCGGGGCGGTCGCTTAACCCCGAAGCCGCTGCGCAATGCGCTCGCGACCGATCAGGAAGCTCAGAGCGCCCATGTCCGGACCATGATCCATGCCGGTCAGCGCCTGACGCAGCGGCATGAACAGGCCCTTGCCCTTGGCGCCGGTGGCCGCCTTGATGTCCGCCGTCCATTGCGCCCACGTGTCGCGGCCATAGTCGGCGGGCAGCAGTTCCAGCGCCTTAGCGGCGAACGTCGGATCATCGATGCGCGGCGCAATCTGGCCCTGCACCACCGCCACCCAGTCCGTGACGTCCGCGAATTTGTGCAGGTTCGGCTTGACCGTGTCCCAGAACAGCTCGCCCAGATCGGCGTCCAGCGCCGCCAGACGCGGCTGCGCGTCGCCATAACTCATGGCCTGCAACACGCCCGCATTCAGACGCATCAGATCGTCGAAATCGTAGCGGGCCGGGGCGCGGCCCAGCTTGGCGAAATCCTGATGTTCGATCAGCGATTCGAGCGACGGCGCGGCCTCCAGCGGGTCGGAGGCGCCAATCTTGGCCAGATGCGACACGATGGCCAGCGGCTCCAGCCCGTCCTCGCGCATCTGCGAGATCGACATCGAGCCGAGGCGCTTCGACAGCCCCTCGCCGTCCGCCCCGACCAGCAGCGACATATGGGCGAAAACCGGAAGCGGCGCGTCGAAAAGGCCGGTCAGCGCCTCGAAAATTTCAAGCTGCGTGCCGGTATTGGCGACGTGATCCTCGCCGCGAATGACATGGGTGATCCGCATGTCCATATCATCGACCACGGACGGCAGGGTATAGAGAAACGCGCCGTCCTCGCGGATCAGCACCGGGTCGGACATGGAGGTGGTGTCCACCTCGCAATGACCGCGCACCAGATCTTCCCACATCATGCGCTTGCCATCCAGCTTGAAGCGCCAGTGCGGCTTGCGGCCCTCGGCTTCAAAGGCGGCCTTTTCCGCGTCGGTCAGGTTAAGCGCAGCGCGGTCATAGACCGGCGGCAGGCCGCGCGACAACTGCACCTTGCGGCGACGGTCCAGCTCTTCAGCGGTTTCATAGGCCGGATAGAGGCGCCCCGACGCCTTCAGATAGTCGGCGGCCTTCTGATAGAGATCAAAGCGCAGCGACTGGTTATAGCGTTCGTCCCAGTTGAGGCCCAGCCAGATCAGATCGGTCTCGATCATGGCCTCATTCTCTTTGGTAGAACGCTGCAGGTCCGTATCGTCGATGCGCAGCACGAACCGGCCCTGGTTCTTTCGCGCAAACAGCCAGTTCTGCACGGCGGCGCGTACATTGCCGGCGTGGATGCGACCGGTGGGCGAAGGGGCGAAGCGAACCTTGACGGTCATGGATGCTCTCAAAATCAGTCGGACAGGAGGCCCCTCCCATACGCCGCCGCATCCGATTTGAAAAGGCGCATCCTGTCATGCAGGCCAATCATATGTGACGTTTGCGACAATCTTTTATGACATTAAGCGCCGTTTAGCGATTGGAGGCTACCTGTCCGGCAAGGCGCGACACAGCGCCGCCCTGAGGCTGATGGTGAGTAGCATTTATGCAGGCGTTTGCGCGCATACGCGATATTACGGACACGATTGCGCCGGTTGCGCCGGAATGCAGCAATTCGGTTGTCTATGACCTGTTTCATGACAATAGCGATCTGATGGCGCTGGCCGTGGCCAATGCCGATGGTGAGGCGCTGGGTTTGGTTGAGCGCCACGCCTTCAGCCTGACCATGGCGGGCGAATACGGCCGCGCCCTCTACAGCGCCAAGCCGGTGACGACGCTGATGATCGGCGACGCCATTCAGGTCGATATCGACACGCCCCTCAGCGAATTCACCGAAATGACCCTGAGCGACCGTCCGTCGGACCTGATGCGCGGCTTTATCGTCACCGAGCACGGGCGTTACGCGGGAGTCGGCGCGGCCCTGTCGGTGCTGCGCGCCATCAGCCTGGAGCAGAAGCGCGCCGAAGACCGCATCCGGCATCTGGCGCATTACGACCCGTTGACCGGCCTGGCCAACCGCGCCCTGTTTACGCGCGAGATCGACGCCGCGCTCAGCCGCGTGCAACGCCAGAATCACCGCATCGCCCTGATGTGCCTCGACCTCGACCGCTTCAAGATGGTCAACGATTCCTGCGGCCATCTGATTGGCGATCAGGTGCTGGTCGAGGTCGCCAAACGGCTGCGCGACTGTGTGCGGCGCGGCGATGTGGCGGCGCGTATGGGCGGCGACGAATTCGCCATCATCCAGTCGATCGAGGCGCCCGACGATGCGCGCGCCCTGTGCGAACGTATACTCGACGCTATGGCGGCGCCCATCGTCGTCAATGACCGCCAGTTTGACATCGGCGCCTCGATCGGCGTCGCGCTGGCGCCCGATGACGGCATGGATGCGCGCAATCTGATGTCGCGCGCCGATCTGGCCATGTACCGGGTCAAGGGCGAAGGCCGCAACGGCTGGCGCTTCTACCACGCCGATATGGACGTCCAGTTGCAGGACCGCGTGCAACTGGAAAAAGACCTGCGCCTCGGTCTGAAGCTGGGTCAGTTCACGCTTGATTACCAACCCCTGCTCGACCTCGGGACCGGTCAGGTCGTCGCCTTCGAAGCCTTGTTGCGCTGGGAGCATCCGACGCGCGGTCGGGTGGCGCCGGGCGACTTTATCCCGCTGGCCGAAGACTGCGGCCTGATCGGTCCGCTGGGCGAATGGGTGTTGAACGCCGCCTGCCAAGCTGCGGCGCAATGGCCGCAGCCGTGGCGCATCGCGGTCAATATCTCGCCGCTGCAATTCCGTCAGAACGATCTCATCAACCAAGTGCGCCGCGCCCTCGCCGCTTCCGGCCTTGGTCCGCGCCGACTGGAGCTGGAGATTACCGAAAGCGTGATCTTCGAGAGCGAGACGCGCAATATCGAAGTGCTGCAAGCCTTGCGCGCCATGGGCGCGCGCATTGCCATGGACGATTTCGGCACCGGCTATTCGTCCCTGTCCTATCTGCGCAGCTTCGTCTTCGACAAGATCAAGATCGACCGCGCCTTTGTGCGCGACCTGCCGCATGACGGCGACGCCCTGTCCATTATCCGCGCCATCATCGACATGGCGCAATCCCTGGGCGTGCGCATCACCGCCGAGGGCGTCGAAACCGAGGCGCAGATGACGGCGCTGCG
The DNA here is from genome assembly GCA_035565015.1 of Asticcacaulis sp. Taxonomy (GTDB): domain Bacteria; phylum Pseudomonadota; class Alphaproteobacteria; order Caulobacterales; family Caulobacteraceae; genus Asticcacaulis. The sequence goes on from DATMTF010000092.1 coordinate 4,635, forward strand.
CGATTTGAACTGCGCCGAAGCGCAGGGCTATCTGATCGGTCGTCCCGCTGCGGATGTGAGCGTCTATGACGGCTCAGATATGCGGTTGGCGGGTTAAAAGAAAAGCCCGACAGAGCGGCGGGCCTTCATGATCTGAACGACTTAATCGTCGCGATGCACGCGCTCGGAGCGTTCATGCCGCTCCTGCGCCTCGATCGACAGGGTCGCGGTCGGGCGGGCTTCGAGGCGGCCCAGACCGATCGGCTCGCCGGTTTCCTCGCAGAAGCCGTAGGAGCCGTCGTCGATGCGCGACAGGGCTTCGTCGATCTTTGAGATCAGCTTGCGCTGACGGTCGCGGGTGCGCAGCTCCAGCGCGCGATCCGATTCCGACGAGGCGCGGTCCACCAGATCGGGATGGTTCTCGGTCTCTTTCTGCATGATATTGACCGTCTCGCGCGCGCCCTTGAGGATCTCGTCCTTCCAGGCGTTCAGCTTACCGCGAAAATAGGCCAACTGACGCGGGTTCATGTAGTCTTCATCGTCCGTGGGACGGTACGCGGCGTTCAACTCCGGCAGATCTGCGACTGACATATGTCTCTCTAACACCCCTGAATGCTTCCTGGCCCGAAATGGCGCAACGGTCCTTGCGACCGGCGCACAGCCATTTCGGGACCACGCGGCGGCGGCCTTCCGCCTTGTGGCTGTTCGCCACGAGTCGTCGCCTGCGCGATGGCAGGGCTTATAGAGCCTCCGCCAAAGGCTGTGAAGCTTTTTTCCTGCAGAGGTTTCAGATCAGACGGCGCTTGGCCAGTTCGACACAGGCGCGCGTCTCGATCTCATTCAGCACGCCCTGCAAACGATCGTCGGCCACGTCTTCGCGATGCAGGGCGATCAGACCTTGCAGACGCAACAGCGCCTCATCGTCAATATCGCCGGACAGGACGCCGATGCGCAGATCGTCTAGCGCGTCGAGAATGTCCTTCGAGCGCCTGACCTGACGACGGCGACGCCCGGTCATCACATCGTCTTCCGACTGAATGGCCAGCAACGCGTCCACGCCCAGCATACCGACCGCCGCCGAGGCCTGCGCCGGCCCCGCCGCCTTGGACGAACCCGACGCTCCGGACAGCGAGAAGCCCTCGCCGCCGCTTTTACGCACGCCGCCCGCTGCACCGGCCTGCGCCGCGCCCAGAGGCGAATTGATCCTGATCGTCATGCTCGAACCTACACCGGATACCATGTCCAACAGACTTCTGAGATCGCGTAAAATTCTTCCAGATCGGCCTGATTGGCGCATGCGCTTCAGGCAGGTCGGCTTTTGCCGACGGCGATGACCCGGCCATATTTGCCCATTTTCCGTAAGCGAAGCCTTAACGGCCCGGCAATTTTTTCCATTCCGTTAAGCTCTTTCGATAGAGCGAAATTAATAAACTGGATTCATTCAATTATTTTATTCACAAGCTCTGGCACGGTCTTCGCACACAAAGGCGCATTATGGTTAACGCGCGTATTTGAGGCGGATAACAATGACGATGAGACGGATGACGGCGCTCTGCGCAGCGACAGCCCTGGCGGCGATGCTCGGCCTGATGACCGGCGCGCAGGCCGAGGCCGCCTCGCGCATCAAGGACATTGTCGATGTCGAGGGCGTGCGCACCAACCAGTTGATCGGTTACGGCATCGTCGTCGGCCTGAACGGCACGGGCGATACGGTGCGCAACTCCCCCATGCTCAAGCAGAGCCTGGAGGGCATGATGGAGCGTCTGGGCGTCAATATCCGCGACGCCAACCTGAACACCAAAAACGCGGCCGCCGTCATGGTTACGGCGGAGCTGCCGCCCTTCGCCGCAGCGGGCTCAACGGTTGACGTCAGCGTCTCGGCCATGGGCGACGCCAAGAGCCTGCTGGGCGGCACCTTGCTGGTGACGCCGCTGATCGGCGCCGACGGCGAAGCCTATGCGGCCGCGCAGGGCACGGTGCAGACCGGATCGGTGTCGGCGGGCGGCGCTTCGGGGTCGTCGATCACGCGCGGCGTGCCGACCGCCGGGCGCATTGCTGCGGGCGGCACGGTCGAGCGCGAAACCAATTTCAATTTCAATTCCATGCCGGTCGTACGGCTGACCCTGCGCAATCCCGACTTCACCACTGCGCGGCGCATCGCCGATGTGATCGACCATCAGTATCCGGGCACGGCCCTGGCTGAAAACCCGACCATCGTCGCCGTCAAGCCGCCCGCAGGCACCAGCATGATGGATTTCGTCACCCAGATCGAGTCGATGGACGTCAATGTCGATGCGCCCGCCAAGGTGGTGATCGACGAAGTCAACGGCGTGATCGTGGTCGGCGAAAACGTGCGCATCTCGCGCGTCGCCATCGCTCAGGGCAATCTGACCATCAAGGTCGATGAGCAACCGCAGGTCAGCCAGCCCCTCCCCTTCTCGCAGGGCCAGACCGCCGTCACGCCGTCCAGTCAGGTCAGCGTCGATGAAGACAAGGGCAAGCAGCTTATCGAGCTGGGCGGCGGCTCGACCCTGTCCGATCTGGTCGCGGGTCTGAACGCGCTCAAGGTGACGCCGCGCGACATGATCGCCATCCTGCAGTCGATCAAGGCCGCTGGCGCCCTGCAAGCCGATATCGAGGTGATGTAATGGATACCGCCGCGCTTCTTACCCTGCAAAACGCCCAGGCCACTTCCGGCGCCGCCGCGCAGCAGGGGCTGGCCAGCCAGATGAAAAACGGCAAATCGAACGCCAAGCTCGGCCTCGATTTTGAATCCATGTGCCTGTCCAATCTGCTCAAGCCGATGTTCGAGGGCCTGTCCACCGACGGCCCGTTCGGCGGCGGCGAAGGCGAAGCGGCCATGCGCTCCTTCTTTATCGACGCCATCGGCAAGCAGATGGCGCAACACGGCGGCATCGGCATTTCGGACATGATGCAGAAGCAATTGCTCAAACTTCAGGGAGCGCGCTGATGGCCCTTACCGCACATTCCGGATCCGAACGCGCGCGCCAGATGCTGGCCCTGACCTTACGCCTGGCCGAACGGCTGGAGCGCGAGACGCAAAGCCTTGAGGCGCACCGCCCACAGGATATCGCCGCCGAGGTCGAAGAGACGCGCAGTCTGAGCAATCTCTATCGCCGCGAATCGCTGCGTATCAAGACAGACCCGTCGCTGCTGGACGGCATGACGCCCGACGAACAGCGCCAGTTGCGCGAGGCCACGGTGATCTTCCAGACGCGCCTGCGACGTTACGAACACGCGGTCAACGCCGCCCGCCTCGTCACCGAAGGCATATTGAGCGCCGTGGCGCGCGATCTCGGCAAGGCGAAAAGCAGCGCATCGACCTATGGCGCGCGCGGCAAGACCCTCGACAACGGACCGCAATCCTTCAATTTCGGCGGACGCGCCTGATCCTGACTACTGTCCGCCCGTCGGGCAGGAATCGGTCAGCGAGCATTCGCCCTGAACACGCGCCGCCTTGCCGGTGTGGTATTCGCCGGGACGGGGGCGGTGGTCGTCGTGACCGGGATCCTGAATCGGATGGTTGACCCGGTCCCAGTAGTCGGCATTGCCCGGCTTGGCGATCATCTTGCGCCGCGCCAGCTCGGCGTCGAAGGCGGCGACGTGTTTCGGTCCCAAAGGCTTGGCGCTGGCCAGATCAGGCATGTCGCAATCCTTGGGGATCGGCTTGCCGTCGATCTGTTTGTCGACGCAGTAATCGTGGTTCTGCAAAGCCTGACTGACCGCGCCGCGTCCTTTCAATCCCGTTCCGTTGACGCCGCCCGGCAATTGCACATTGCCCAGTCGTCCCGCGCCCGAACCGGCGCTGGCCCCGCCCGCCGCGCCGCCTGCATCGACCGTCGGCGTCAGCCCGGACGGCGCCACGGCGCTCAACACCGGCGCGTCCGCCGGAACCTGATGCAGGTGCAGATCGGACATCTGCCCCAGCGCGGCGGAATCGGCCTTCTGAATGTCGTCCCTGTCCTTCTTCTTGGTCTTGCCGGTCATGCCGATCTCGCGCGGCGCCTCGAAGGCCGGTGTCGCGCTGGGCGCCGTCAGCGGCTTCACATCCGGGTTCGGCGCCGGAATATAGACCTCCGGTTGGGTTTGCGGCTGCGGCGTCGGCTGCGGCGGCGCGGCCTGAATGGCGGGCTGAGGTTGAGGCTGCGGCTCCGGCTCCGTCTTTGGCTGCGTCTCCGGTTTCGGCGGAACCTGATGCGGCTTGACGGCCTGAACCTGCACAGGCTCGGGTTGCGGCCTAGGCTCGCTGGGCGTCCACAGATCGACGGGCAGAGGCTCGTCCTCGCTCTGCCAGACCTGATGGATGTTCCAGGCGCGCTGATGTTCGGAAATCAGCATCCAGAAAAACAAGGCGTGCAGGACCAGGGCGAGCGCGACCGCCACGCCAAGACGCCCGCGCGGGTCGATGCGCCGGTAATAGGGCCAGACGGCGTCGTTGACGCGACCGCTCAATGCGCTGAAATCGTATCTGAAGCGTTGCGCGCCCAGCCTGATATCCATGTGTCAGCCCTCTCGATGTCGCGAGACTGAGCGAGAATCCGGGCGTAACTGTGGTCCCTTTGCGGCCTCTTGTCAAAAAGACTTGCTGACACAAATTGACGGGACGCTGCGTCAGTTTCAAACTGCGGCGCAGCGTGATGTTGCCGGAATGTTCTTGATTGCCGCTGGCATTTGCCGCAAAAGTTTCTATATAGCCAAACTGGTTTCCCTCCCCGGACGTAAGGCGCGTATGGCCCATTCTCCCGATCAGGACTTCATCAAGATTCGCGGCGCGCGCGAGCACAATCTGAAGAATGTCGACGTCGATATTCCGCGCGACAGCCTGACCGTGATCACTGGGCTGTCCGGCTCGGGCAAGTCGTCGCTGGCGTTCGATACCATCTATGCCGAGGGCCAGCGCCGCTATGT
>DATMTF010000093.1:0-2929 GCA_035565015.1 Asticcacaulis sp.
GCCGCCGCCGCCCAAAACCGTGACGGTGCGGCTGGAGACCGAGATGGGCGATATCGACATCAAGCTGCAAACCAAAAAGGCGCCGATCACCGCCAACAACTTCCTGCACTATGTCGATGCGGGCAAGCTGAACGGCGCCGATTTCTGGCGCGCCGCCGATTCCGGTCCGTCCGGCTTTATCCAGGCGACGGCCAATGGCCCGACCTTCCCGCCGATCGCGCACGAGCCGACCAGCCAGACCGGCCTGTCGCACACCAATGGCGCCATTTCGATGTCGCGCTTCGCGCCCGGCACGGCGACGGCGGATTTTGTGCTGTGCGTCGGCGACAACACCTTTATGGATGCGGGCAAGTCCGGTTCGGACGACAAGCTCGGCTACGCCGCCTTCGGCCACGTCGTCGCGGGCATGGATGTGGTCAAGAAGATCCTGCACGGCAGGATCGACCCGAAAACCCCGCCGCAAGGCGGCTGGGCCGGCCAGATGCTGCTGCACCCGGTCAAGATCCTCAAGGCCGAACGGATTTCCGAAGAACCGGACACGGACGCGGCTTCGTCGCAATAGACTCAGATTCTCCTCCCCATGTCATGGGGAGGGGGACCGCGAAGCGGTGTAGGGGTAACTGATGGCGGCAACCCCTCCGTCGTTTGCTGCGCAAACGCCACCTCCCCACGGTGTGGGGAGGAGAAGCGGGAGCTAATTACCGTCCAATCTTTTCCTTTGCCCTCAGTATAATGCCCAGCGCCATTTCGTCCGGGTCGCGCATGATCTCCGACGCCGGTATGCGCATGACCTCCAGCCGCTGCGCCTCCAGCCATGCTGTGCGCGTCACGTCGCGTTCCGCCACATCCAGCAGGTCGTGGACCAACCCCTCGACCTCGACGACCAGCCGCGCCGCCGCGCAGTAAAAATCAACGATAAACGGGCCAATCGGATGCTGCTTGCGAAAATGCAGCCCATCCTGCCGCCCTTTCAGCCGTAGCCACAATCGCGCCTCTGGCGGCGTCAGTTCACGCCGCAAACGCCGCGCCTGTGCATATTTCAGTCGATGCTGCGACTCCCCCATGTGTTGAACATATGCCGATAGTAGGGGAATTCAACACTCTTCTCCTCCCCATTTATGGGGAGGGGGACCGCCTGTGCTCAAGAAGCGAAGCGTTAGCACGCTTTCGGGCGGTGGAGGGGTAACTTACGGCAGAAGCCCCTCCGTCATTTGCTGCGCAAACGCTGCGTCCCCATGAGGTGGGGAGAAGAATGAACTACTTCCCGCTGTCGTGCGCTTCCAGACGGTTGCGCAGGGAGTCGATCTCCGCGAAGAAGCGCTTGCGGATTTCGGCGGCGAACGGATTGTCGCGTTCGATCGACAGGAACAGTTCGTCGGAATCGCCCTGCACCAGGCCAACGCCCTGCATCATCAGGTCGTAGGAGCGCGTGGTGTGGACGGTGGGCAGCGGCTCCAGTCCGCTCAGCACCTTGGCGATCAGGTGGGTCAGGCCCTGCACGGCGGCCAGCGCCCTGTCGTGCTGTTCCGGCGTCGCCACCGACACTTTCAGATCGAGCGTCTGCTCCAAAAAGCGCACGATCGGCGCCAGACGGCGGATGCGCACCGGACAGACCACGACCTCAAGATCGTGAATCCCCTTGCGCGCCGATTGCGGACCGAACAGGGGGTGGGTGCAGAGGATATAGACGCTGGGCGGCAGGGCGTCGACCAGCCATTGCGCGGGCTTGACCTTGACCGACCCCACATCGATGATCAGGGCGCGTGGATGGACATGCGGCGCGATGCTCTGCGCCAGCGCCTTCAGCGCGCGCACCGGCGCAGCCAGCAGGACCACGCGGCAGGCGGCGACCTCCTCAAGGCTGGCAAGGGTGACATTATGCCGCTTGGCGAAGGCCCGGGCGTGCGGGCTTGGGTCGTAAGCATAGATGTCGAAATAGGGCGACAGGTGCTTGACGATCAATCGGCCGAACGCGCCGAGACCGAAAAGGCCCAGTCTGTGTACTTTCTTGAACACGCAGCGCCGTTTCCGTTAACAAAAATTAAGATCGCCAGTAACATGAATGGTTACGGTTGGCGAGGCAAAAATTGCACTTTTATGAAAAATCGGGGTGATTTATTGCAGCGCAAGAACAGTTTCAGGTGAAATTATCTCGAATATCACCAAAAACCGGAATGCTTTTTCTTGTTCCTGCGGTCTTTGCCGTCTTTCTGATCAAGCTCTTGCGCGACCTGAGCCGGGGTCTGGGGCAATTCGTTCGCGGTGATAAAGCCGTCGCGGTTGCGATCCAGAATGGCGAAGCGCTGATTGCTGGCGGCCAGCCATTCGTCCTTCGAGACGCGGAAATCGAAATTGGCGTCGGCGGCGCGGATCGGTTGCGGCTCGTCGATCAGGCCGTATTGCGAGGCGCCGACGATCTGCTTGATATATTTACCGCCGTTCGGTTCCTGATCCTGATTGGCGTCCATATCGGCGTCATAATCGTGCTGAATCACCTTGGGCTGCTGGATGCGCGGGTCCATAAGCTGAATTTCAGGCGCGACCTGATTTTCATAGCGGGTGTTTTCCGGGCTGTTGATATAGCCGTCGTGATTGAGGTCGAGCGCGTCGAAAAAACGCATGGCGTCGGCGACGAATTCGTCGTGACTGATCTTACCGTCATGATCGGCGTCGGCGGCGTTGAACCAGTCCATGGTCGGATAGGGCTTGCCCGGCGCGGCGCGGAACGGCTGCCCCGACGGCGAGAAGAAGACCTGCTGGCCCATGCCGGTGGCGAGATAGTCCTGAGCCGCGGCGGGCAGGGTCAGGACGGCGAGGGCGGCGAGCGAAATCAAAGGCAGGCGCATGGGGTCTCTTTCAACAGGATGCGGCAACTTAACCGCGGCGCGTCAGGCAGGCAAGTGCCTGTTCGGCGCCCGGCGACTCTTGC
>DATMTF010000094.1:0-13990 GCA_035565015.1 Asticcacaulis sp.
CCGCCCGCCGGCGGCCCGCCGCCGCGACCTGACTTTGCGACTCTGGACGCCAATCATGACGGCGAGCTGTCCGTGAGCGAATTTTCGGCGCCGATGCAGGCGCGCGCCCAGGCGATGTTCACCCAGATGGACGCCGATCACGACGGCGCCGTCACCGAGGCCGAGTTCCGGGCCTTCCGCCCGGAAGGGCCGCCGGAAGGTTTGGGCGGCGAGCGGCGAGAGCATGGGGGGCGTCGCATAGGCCCGCCGCCCCTGGCTTTCAAGACGCTGGACGCCGATGGCGACGGCAAGGTCAGCTTCGCCGAGTTTTCGGCGCGCGAGAAGACGCGCTTCGACCGTCTGGACGTCAATCATGACGGCGCGCTCGAACCGTCGGAACTGGCGGGCGCGCAGATGGGCGGACCCATGGATGGGCCGCCGGGAGGACCAGATAACGGACATGATGGCGATCTGCCGCCGCAGAACTGAAAAAGCAGGCGATGACGCGACGGAAGCCCGTTGGCGGCGCGTTGAAGGGGCGAACGTCGTGACAACGGCGTAAGAGCCCGTTCCCGCCGGTATCTCCCCGGAGCCGTCGGGAGACGGAAAGGCCGTGACAGCCGCCGCTGTCACGGCCTTTTGCTTATTTTTCCGGCTGCGGGCTCAGCGCCAGTTGCGACAGGATGTTGTCGGCCAGCACGCCCGCCCCGGTCAGGCTCAGGTGACCGGCGTTGAAGTACAGTACGCCGACGCCGGGCTGATAGACGTGGCACAGGGCGTCGTCGCAATACAGGCTCTGCGGCTCGACATGCGGGATGTGGTTCTGCTTCGTGAAACGGTCGAAGTCGTCGATGATCGCCTGATGGCGCGCCAGATATTCCGACAGGGGCTGGCCGACCTGTTGCGGCGGCTGCTGCGCGCGGCTGGAGAGGGCCAGTTGCGACGGCGGGTCGAAATTATAGATCGGAATCGGATAGACGAGGATCGCCGTCTTGCCCGCCTTCTGCAGGTCGAGCGCGGTCTGCTCCATGCCCGCGGTCGCTTCACGCGCGGAGGCGTCGTCGTCATGCAGATTGCCGACCAGAATCACGGTCTGCATGTTCGGATCGGCCTTGATGGCGGCCATCATGTCGAGATTGTGCTGACGGCAGACCGGCTGGCGGCTTAAGGTCGCCGGGCAGCCCGACATGGTCAGTTCGCGCAAGGATTGCCCATAGTCGCCGAGCTTTTCGCCGAGCGCGCGCGACAGTTCGGCGCCGTGGCTGTCGCCCCAGACCGCATAGGCGGGCGGGACGTCCTTGTCGCCGTATATGCAGGTCTGCGCATAGGGGATCGGCTTGTTCGACTCCATATGGCAGGTCTTGCGATCGTGGTTGTAATCGTTGCTGGCCTTCAGATAGGCGCGGGCCTGCGGCGAAAAGCGCTGCGGCAGGCCGTTGGCGTTGTAGATCAGCAGGCAGGCGATGATGGAGACGACCATGCAGCCAAGCGCGAACCAGAGGATTGGCTTGCCGGGATGCCGCAGGAAAGGCGCTTCGATATAGCGCCAGGACAGCCAGCTCATGACGCCGGACAGGATCAGGGCGGCGATGACCGGCCAGACCGCGTCGGGAAACAGGAAGCGCGCGAACACCAGCAGCGGCCAGTGCCACAGATAGAGCGAGTAGGAGACGTCGCCGACGCGGACCAGCGGCTTTGCGCTCAAAAGGCGGTTCGGCAGGCCCTGCGGCGCCAGCAGCAGGGCGGCGGTTCCGAGGCAGGGCAAGAGCGCCCACAGCCCCGGAAACGGCGTCTCGTCATTGATGACGATATAGCCTGCGATGATCGAGAGCAGACCGGCGGCGCCCAGCAGGCTTTGCGTGCGCTGGCCAAGGCTGAGGCGGGGCAGGGCGCCCGCCGCCAGCGCGCCGATCAGAAGCTCCATGGCGCGCGACACCGGCCAGTAAAAGGCAGGCGCCGGATAGCGCTCCAGATTGACCTGGCAGACATAGAGCGAGGCCAGGGCCATCAGCGCCAGGGCGGGCCACAATAGCGGCTTCGCCCAGCGATGGAGCGCGTACAGGATCGGCGGATAAAGCAGGTAGAACTGCTCCTCGACCGCCAGCGACCAGGTGTGCAGCAGCGGCTTTAATTCGGCCTGCAAGTCGAAATAGCCGCTCTCGCGCGCAAAGGCGAAGTTGGAGAGATAAAGCGTGGTGAAGAACTGGCTCTTGACCAGCGCCTTGAGCAGGGGCGGCGGGAAAAAGATCAGCCCCATGACCAGCACGAAGGCCAGCATGGCGAACAGGGCCGGGTAGAGCCTGCGGACACGGCGGCGGTAGAAGTCGGCGATGGAGAACAGCCCCGCCTTCATTGGCCGCAGCAGCACTTGGGTGATCAGGAAGCCCGACAGCACGAAGAAGACATCGACGCCGGTGAAGCCGCCGGGAATCAGCGCGTGATCGGCGTGGAACAGGACGACCGCCAGAACGGCGAGGGTGCGCAGGCCCTGAATGTCGGCGCGTTTAGGCGGATGAACGGCGGTGTCGGTCATGGAGGATGGCTGGCCCCTGCTTGCGCCCTGCCTAGCCCGTACGTTGGGGAAATGCAAATCCATGACTCTCCTCCCCATCTTTAGATGGGGAGGGGGACCGCGAAGCGGTGGAGGGGTAACGGCGCCGGATATCTCTCCGTCATCTCGCTGCGCGAGACGCCACCTCCCCATGTCATGGGGAGGAGAAGGTTTACAGCGCGGCTTTCGCCTTCGCGGCGACGTTTTCCGCCGTGATGCCGAATTCCTTGAACAGGCGCTCGGCGGGGGCGGAGGCGCCGAAGCCTTCCATGCCGACGAAGACGCCGTCCTCGCCGATAAAGCGTTCCCAGCCGAGTCTGGCGGCGGCTTCGACGGCGACGCGGACCCTGGCCTTACCGATCACGGCCTTGCGGTAGCTTTCCGGTTGCGCGGCGAACAGATCCCAGGACGGGACCGACACCACGCGCGTCGCCACGCCGTCGGCTTCGAGCAGCTTCTGGGCGCCGAGCGCGACCGAAACCTCCGTGCCGGTGGCGAAGATCGTCACCTGCGCGTCTGACGAGGCGGCCTTCAACTCGTAAGCGCCCTTGAGCGCCAGATCGCCAGCGGCCTCACGCACCGCCGGAACCTTTTGGCGCGACAGCACCAGCATGGACGGGCCGTCCAGCGTCAGGGCGGCTTTCCAGCATTCGGCGGCTTCGACCATATCGGCGGGGCGGAAGACGTGCAGGCCGGGCATGGCGCGGTACGAGGCCAGGTGCTCGACCGGCTGGTGCGTCGGGCCGTCTTCGCCGACGCCGATCGAATCGTGCGTCATGACGTGGACGACCTTGGCGCCCATCAGCGCGCCGAGGCGCACCGCCGGACGGCTGTAATCAGAGAAGACGAAGAAGGTGCCGGCATAGGGCAGGACGCCGCCATGCAACGCCATGCCGTTCATCGCCGCCGCCATGCCGAATTCGCGCACGCCGTAATGGACGTAGCGACCGCCATAATTATCGACATCGAAGCTCGTCATGCCCTTGACCAGCGTATTGACCGAGCCGGTCAGGTCCGCCGAGCCGCCGACCAGCGTGTCGAGCGCCGGAACCAGAGCGGCCAGCGCCTTGCCCGAACACGAACGCGTCGCATCGGCGGGCTTAGTGGCGACCGCATCGGCGATATGGGCGTCGAGCGCTGCAAACACGCCTTCGGGCAGCTTGCCCTGCATGGCGGCGTCGAATTCGGCGTAGTTCGGCTTGGCCTTCGCGGCGGCTTCCCAGGCTTTGCGCACGCGAGTCCCCTTGCGGCCCGCCGCCTCCCACGCCTTCTTGATCTCGGCGGGGACGGTGAAGGGTTCGTGCAGCCAGTCCATATGCTGACGGGCGGCCTTGATCTCGTCGTCCATCAGGTTGTAGCCGTGGCCCTTCTTGTCGCCTTCCAGCGGGCCGGCGCCTTTCGACACCGCCGTCTTGCAGGCGATCATCACCGGCCTGTCCTGCTTTACCGCCCAGCGCATGGCGGCGGCGATCTTGGCGTGGTCGTGGCCGTCCACGGCCTTGACCGCCCAGCCAGCCGCCTTGAAGCGGGCCTGCTGATCGCCGGTTTCGGCCAGGGTGGCCCAGCCGTCGATGGTGACATTGTTATCGTCGAACAGGACGATCAGATTATTGAGCTTATAGCGCCCGGCCAGCGAGATCGCCTCGTGCGATACGCCCTCCATCAGGCAGCCGTCGCCCGCGATCACCCAGGTCTTATGGTTGACCAGGTCGTCGCCGAAGCGCGCATTGAGGTGACGCTCGGCCATGGCCATGCCGACGGCGGTGGCCAGACCCTGCCCCAGCGGGCCGGTCGTGCATTCGACGCCCGCCGTGTGGCCATATTCCGGATGACCCGGCGTCGGCGCCCCCCACTGGCGGAAGTTTTTGATGTCCTCAATGCTGACCGACTTGAAGCCTGTCAGGTGCAGCAGAGAATAGAGCAGCATCGAGCCGTGGCCCGCCGACAGTACGAAACGGTCGCGGTCGGCCCAGTCGGGCTTTTTCGGATCGTATTTGAGGAACTTGGTCCACAGCACGGTCGCCACATCGGCCATGCCCATCGGCATGCCCTGGTGGCCGGATTTCGCCCGGTGGACGGCCTCCATGGACAGAACGCGGATGGCGTCGGCCATCAGGACCGGCGAGGGTTTGCTCCCGGAGGTCACGGCGGCGCTTGTGGTCATGGGCGAGTCTCTATTACACTGTCTGTTAACGGATGAGTTGACGCTGCCTTTAGCGGAACTTGCCGCGCAAGTGTAGGTTTTTTCGCGCCACGCGGTCTTGAAAATAGCCCGCAGAACGCAAGGAGGTCGTGATGGAGCAGGGACAGCCGGGGCTTAATGCGGCGCCGTCAGCAACGGGCGGGAATCTGGCCGTCGCCGTGGACCGTCTCGACAAGGCGCTGGCCGCGCTCGAATCAAGGGTGCGCGCCTTGCAGGCCGGAGAGCCGGTTCCCGCCTATGACGGTCCCGCCGACGGCGTGCGTCAGGACGATTATCAGAAACTGCTCGAAGAGCTGTATGTGGCGCGGGCGCATAATGCCGAACTGGCGATGGCGGCGGAGAGCGCCTATGCGGCGCTGGGCGCGGCGGCGTCCGATATCCGGCAGTTGTTGGACGAGGAGGCGGCGTAATGGCTGAGGTCACGGTTCGCGTCAACAACAAGCCCTATACGGTCGGTTGCGCCGACGGTCAGGAAGCCCGGGTCACCGAACTGGCGCGCCTGTTCAACGAGCATGTCGAAATGGTGGTGGCCGATGTCGGCGCCATCGGCGAGGTGCGGCTGTTCCTGATGGCGTCTTTATTGATGATCGACGAGATGCAGGACTTGCGCGCGCAACTGGCCGAGGCGCATTCGGCGAATGCCCGCATCAATGCCGGGGCGCACGAAATGGAGCGCAAGGCGGCGTTTGCAATCTCGGACGCGGCGGAGCGGCTGGAGAAGCTGTTAGGCGCATAAAGCGTTTCCCCCAAAAAGTGGTTAGACTTTTTGGACTAGGAAAAGCGCTCCAGGGCGTCGGCGACCCGATCGGCGTCCTGATCCGTGTTCCAGATATGGAAGGACAGGCGGCTGAGGCCGTCGCGCTGATCGAATTTCACACCCGTGTCCTTCAGATATCCCACGGCTCCGTCGCCGAGACGCAGGCAGAGCGTGCCGCCTGTGCGGTCGGCGTCGAACGGGACGCCCAGCCGTGCGATCAGGCGGCGGTTATGGGCGCGGATCGTGGCGACACCGATATCCGAGATGAGGCTCAGACCTTCCGTCGCCAGCGCATAGGGCGCGACGGAGGGCGTGCCGCCCCAGAAGCGGCGCGCGTCGGGCGCATAGCGAAAGCCGCTCTGAAAGGCGAACGGCGCCTCATGCGAGAACCAACCGACATTGGGCGGGGTCAGGGCGTGAATCGCGTCGGGGCGCACCCATAAAAAGCCCGCCCCCGGTCCGCCGCACAACCATTTGACGCAGGAACCAATGGCCGCGTCCACCCCCATGCCGGGCAGATCGACATCGAGAATCCCGGCCGATTGCGCGATATCGACAATCGAGAAGACGCCGCGCTCCTGCGCGATGGCGGCGACCTCGGTCACGGGCGTGACCGCGCCGGTATTGGAATGGACGTGCATCATGACGACGGCGCAGACCTCGTCGCTCATGGCGTCGGCCCAGAGCTGCGCGTCGCCGGGGTTGGCGTTCGGCGGCAGGATCTTCAGCGTCAGACCGCTGTCGTGCAATTGCTGGATGACATAGAGCAGGGACGGGAAGGCGTGGGCCGACACCAGCACCGCGCCGCGCTTTTTGGTGTGCGGCAGGCCGCTCAGCAAGGAGAACAGTCCCGCAGACAGGTTGGGCTGCGGGCAATAGTCTTCGGGCGCGCCGCCGAGCAGGTTCGCCAGCGCGCTGCGAAAATCCTCAATCGCCATCAGCCAGTGCGGCCACGGATCGCCCTGCGCCCACGGGTCCAGCACGGCGCGCGCCAGTGCGTCCTGCGCGCCTGCGGGCAGGCAGCCGACCGAGTGGGCCATCAGGTAAGGCCCGCCTTTTGGAAGGATGAAACTCATTCCGCCGCTTCCGACAGGCTGGGCCGCACCCGGCCATAGGCGCCGCCCCACGCGTCGGTCATCTCGGCGCGCACCGCCCACAGTTGCGGGAAGAAGTGGTGGCGCGCGCCGGATTCCAGCAGTTCGACCGAACGGCCTTTCAGCGAGGCCGACCTCATGCCGATGGAGCGGTGGATCAGGAAGATATGGTTGGCGCGGAATTTCGACAGGCGCTCATCCAGCTCAATCAAACCCTCAGCCAGCATATAGGCGTCGTCATGCGCATAATCGGTGTCATAGACATCGCGCACGCTGCGATCCTTGAGATAGTGCGCCTCAAAGGTCGCCCACAGCTCCGGCGGCATGCGCATCAGGGCGCGGAAGCCGGGTGATTCCTGCCCCGAACCATTGCCCAGTTGCAGGCGGATCTGCTGGTAGTCGTGCGGCGACATGGTCTCTAACAGGTCGAGCTGTTCGCTCATCAGTTTGAGAATCTGCGCGGCGCGATGGAACAGGGTCAGGGCGCGGTGAACCCGGCGCGCGGCCATATGGTCGTCGATATCGAGCAGGGTGTGGACCAGCAGCTTCATCCACAATTCCTCGACCTGATGCACGATCAGGAACTGCATCTCGTCGCTGTTGACGAGGTCTGAGGGCGGCTTCTGGCACGACAGCAATCGGTCGGTCTTCAGATAGAGTTCGTAGTCGAGCTTCGCCGGAGCGGCGAGCAGGTCGTAATAGGCGGTGCGGTTCATTCCGGCCTCCCTGTATGGCGCCAGACTAGCCGCAAAGGGCGCAAACATTGTTTCTTTGTTCGCCTGTATAGGGGTATATGGGAGACATTGTTTCGTAAATGAGGCTCGGATATGGATAAAATCGACCGCATATTGGTTCGCCTTCTGGAAGGCGACGGGCGGCTGTCATATGCCGACTTAAGCGAACGCGCGGGGCTGTCCAAGGCGGCGTGCTGGAAGCGCGTGCAGGCGCTGGAGGCGCAGGGCGTGATCAAGGGGTATCGCGCCGAGTTGGACGCCGCCGCTCTGGGCCTGACCACACTCGCCTTCGTGCAGGTCAGCGTCGCCTTTGACAAGCATGAGGCGTTCGAGCGCGCGGTGGCCACGCATCCAGCGGTGCTGGCCTGTCACGCCACGGTCGGGGCGACGGACTATCTGTTGCAGGTCATTATGCCGGACATGGCGGCGCTCGACGATTTCCTGCGTCAAAGCCTGTGGCGGCTGCCGGGGGTCGAGCGTTTTTCCACCACCCTGGCCATGCGCGCCATCAAGGATGCGGGGCGGCTGATATCAGAGCCTGCTCAATAGCCTTTTCCGCCACCGGCGCCATGACGGCATAGGCCGCATCGGTCGGGTGGATGCCGTCGGTGGTGTAGTCGGCGCGCATCAGGCCCTTATCGTCGCGCAAGACCGGGCCGTAGTCGATCAGCGTATAGCCGCGTCCGGCGCAGAACCCCTCCAGCCAGGTATTGAGTCGCGCCAGTTCGTCGGCGTGACGGTCTTGCAGAACCGTTCCGGCATTGGGCGTATAATTATTGATCGGGGTGATTTCGGTGAAGATCGGGATGATCCCATTGGCCTCCGCCAATTGGGCGAGGGTCAGGTAATTGGTCTCGATCTGCTGTTCTGTTTCGACCTGAAACACGCCCTGCACGTCATTGACGCCCGCCAGAATCACCACCGCTTTCGGATGCAGGGCGACGACGTCGGCCTGAAAGCGCATGATCATCTGAGGGGTGACCTGACCGCCTATGCCGCGATTGATATAGGGCTTGCCGGGAAAGAACTTCGCCAGATTCCAGCGGTCGGTGATCGAATCGCCAAGGAAGACCACACGGTCTTCGCCGGGTTTCGGCGCGGGCAGGGCGGCGTTGAGTGGCGCGTAAAGATATTGCTCGCCGAAATCCTCCAGCATCTTGGCGGTAACCTTGGCGCGGTAGGGGCCGAGATACGGCCCGAAATCTCGCGTGGCGGCGTCCTGACGCGGCGGGGAGGATTGATAGTCCTGCGCGACGGCGGGCAGGGCGCATGCGCAGAGCAGGGTGAGGGCGAGGATCAGGCGACGGAGCATGGGAAGTCTTCATCCATTCACCTCCCCACGAGGTGGGGAGGCAGCGTTTGCGCAGCAAACGACGGAGGGGTATCTTGCCGTCTGCGCCGTTACCCCTCCACCGCTGCGCGGTCCCCCTCCCCACAAGGTGGGGAGGAGAAGACTACTTACCCTGTACGTTCAGAGTTTGCTGATCGAGGTGGACGGTGATCGTTTGCGCGATGTCGGCGGCGGAGGTCGCCAGCATCACCTTGTAATCGCCCGCCTTGATCGTCCAGGTCTTGCTGGCGGAATCATAGGTTCCGAGCAGGCGCGGATCGACGCTGGCGTTTAGGGTCTGGCTTTCGCCGGGTTTCAACTCGGCCTTGACGAAGCCGCCGAGGCGCTTGGGGGCCTCCCAGTCGGCGTCAGAAGCGGGCGCGACATAGATCTGCGCGACCTCCTTGCCGTCCGACGTGCCGGTGTTCTTGATGCTGAACGAGGCCTTCAGGCCCTTGCCGTCCGCTTGCGCGGTCAGGCCGCCCAACTGGAACGCGGTGTAGCTGAGGCCATAGCCGAACGGGAACAGCGGCTTGTAGCCCTTCTTGTCGAACCACTTATAGCCGACCGCCGCGCCTTCGATGTCATAATCGGTGTGCGGATGAGTGTCGGGGCCCAGCTTGGGGTCGCCGTCCAGTTTCGGACGCGGCAACTGATCGACGCTGGCCGGAAAGGTGGCGGGCAGGTGGCCGGACGGATTGACCTCGCCGGTCAGGACGCGCGCAATCGCTTCGCCGCCGCTGGAGCCCGGATACCAGGCTTCGAGCACGGCGCCGACGCTGTTCAGCCACGGCATGACCACCGGACCGCCGGTTTCCAGCACCACGACGGTCTTCTTATTGGCCTTGGCGACCGCCGAGATCAGGGCGTCCTGATTGTCCGGCAGGTTGAGGTCGGGAACGTCCATGCCTTCGCCGGTCCATTGCGTGCCGAACACGATGACCATGTCCGCGCCGCGCGCCGCCTTCGCCGCCGCCTTGACGTCCTTGCCGTCGAGATAGCTGACCTGAGCCGAGGTGCGCGCCTCGATCCCCTTCAGCGGCGAGGAGGCGTAGTAGGTGAGCGGGCCGGGGAAGCCGTCCGGGCCTTCGCCGTCGAAGCGCTTGGCCCCCTCGGCATAGACCTGCGACGAGCCGCCGCCCGACAGCACGCCGAAATCGGCATGGCCGCCGATGATGACGATCTTTTTCGCCGTCGTGGCGATGGGCAGAAGGTTGCTGGCGTTCTTTAACAGGACGATGCCGTCCTCGGAATCGGCCTGTGTGACCTTGGCGTGGGCGGCGTAGTCAATCGTATCCGCCTTATCGCCCTGCACCGGATCGTCGACCAGGCCGTGCGCGAACATGGCGTAGAGGACGCGGCGCGCCATATCGTCGAGGCGCGCCTGCGGCACATAGCCGTTATTGACCGCTTCGCGCAGGGCGCCCTCAAAGTAAGCCGAGCGGTCGAAGGCCCAGCCCGATTCCTGATCGAGGCCGTTATTGGCGGCGGCGACCGTCGAATGGGTCGCGCCCCAGTCGGACATCACATAGCCCTTGAAGCCCCAGTCCTGCTTCAGCACCTGATTCAGCAGCCAGTCGTTTTCGCAAGCGTAATAGCCGTTGACGCGGTTGTACGAACACATGACCGAGCCGGGCTGGCCGACCTCATTGGCGATCTGGAAGGCCAGCAGGTCGGATTCGCGCGCCGCCTTGTCGTCGATCTTGACGTCGATCATGTTGCGGTCGGTTTCCTGATCGTTGAAGGCGTAGTGCTTGAGCGTCGAGACGATGTGGTTGGACTGGATGCCCTTGATCTCATTGCCATCGATCACGCCGGCCAGCAGCGGGTCTTCACCGGCATATTCGAAATTACGCCCGTTGCGCGGTTCGCGCAAAAGATCGACGCCGCCCGCCAGTTGCACATTGAAGCCGGACAGTTTCGCCTCATTGCCGATCATCTGGCCGCCCGCAAAGGCCATGCCCGGATTCCAGGTGGCGGCGGTGCTGATGCCCGACGGCAGGGCGGTGCGCAGGCGCGGCGTGGGCGATCTCTGGGTGGCGACGCCGACCCCGGCGTCGGTTTCCCACTGCGCCGGAATGCCGAGGCGCGGCAGGCCGTACACATAGCCCGCCGAATCGGGCAGGCCGTCCTTGGGGAACTCAAACCGCTTCGTGCCGGTGCTGGCCCAGGGCGCATTGGTCGAGAAATAGCCGAAGACGAGGGTGAGTTTGTCTTCCTGCGTCATCGCCGCCAGAGCGGCGTCGGCGCGCGCGTCGGGCGAAAGATCCTTGTTGAGCCAGGGTTGCGCGGCGGGGGCGGCGTCCTGCGCCTGGGCGATGGCGAAGGGGGCGCAGGCCAGAATGGCGGCGATAGCGGTCGTAGCCGTCAGACGGACGGCATGGCTTGAGATCATCAGGGTGTCTCCCGGTTGTGGTTTCTTGCTCAAATCTGGACGTCCTGACGACGTCTCTTTCTGGGTGTCGGTTATCTTGCGGTTATAGACGAATTCCGCGCCGTCTTAAGCGAAAAAAGCGCGGACGGCGCCCGTGGGACCGCGTCCACGCCCCCGTGTCACGTCTTCTTTCTGGTCACTTCTTCTTTTTGCCCTTGGCGGCGTCTTCGGCGGCGCGCGCGGCTTCGGGGTCGTTGACCGGCAGATGCGTGACGTCATAGCCTGGACCATAGTCGAGCAGGAAGACAGGGCCGAGATCGACGGTCTGCGCCGCCGAGGCCAGTTGCACGCTGACGCCCAGAGCCTCCGGCACATAGTCCTTTGTGGCCGTTCCAGTGACGTAATAGAGCTTCCAGTCCGGCGTGATGCTGAGCGTGGCTTCGCCAAGCCGCGTATAGGGGGCGGCGGCCTCCTGAATCGCGACCGGCGCTGAAACCGCTGTCGCGCCCGTGGGCGGCGTAACGGCTTTTGCCCAGAAGGCCAGCAGGATCACGTCGCCGGTCTTGACCGGGCGGTCGGTGCCGACGCCTGCCTGCACGTCCCACGGATTTTGCCCGGCCTTGGCCGCCGTCACCTGATAGGCCCAGCCGCCGCGCACGCCGTCGTCCTTGACCAGCTTGTGGCTCTCGCCATCGCCGAAGGACTGCCACTGATCCGCTGCGGGCGGGGTCAGGGAGCGCGACATCAGGTCTTGCGCATGCGAAGCCAGCGGCGCCAGCGCGAAGGCTGCGGCCAGAAGCAGGGTGTGACGAACGGACATGACGGCCTCCCGGTGTTTTTTGATCCGCCTATGTTTCAGCAAGGGCGGGCAGCGTCAAGTCATGTCAGGGCAAGCGGCGCAGGAAAACCCTCCGGCGCGCGGACGCCGGAGGGTTTTGCGCGGCGCCTGCAAACGCTTTATTTCGGCGCCGCCAGACCGCGGTGTTCGAGCATCGGGCCAATGTCCGGATCCTTGCCGTAAAAGGCGCGGAACATGTCGCCATAGTCTTCCGTCTGGCCCTTCGACAGGATCATGTCGCGGAAGCGCTGGCCGTTGGCGCGCGTCAGCCCGCCGTTCTGCTCGAACCAGGCATAGGCGTCGTCGTCCAGCATCACCGTCCACTGATAGGCGTAATAGCCCGCCGCATAGCCATTGGCCCAGATGTGCAGGAAATAGGTCGAGCGATAGCGCGGCGGCACGTTCCTGAAGTCGGTATGGGTGTCGGCCAGAGCCTTCGCCTCAAAGGCGTCGACGTCCTGAACTGGTGCGTCGGCGGGCAGCATGTGCCACTGCATGTCGAGATCGGAGGCCGCCAGCAGCTCGCCGAGATCATAGCCCTGCCCCCAGGTCGCGGAAGCCTTGATCTTGTCGACCAGGGCCTGCGGGATCGGTTCGCCGGTCTTGTAATTGACGGCGTAGTGCTTCAGCACGTCGGGATAGAGCGCCCAGTGTTCGTTGAACTGCGACGGGAATTCGACCCAGTCGCGCGCCGTATTGGCGCCGGACAGGCTGGCGTATTGGCTGTTGGCGAACAGGCCGTGCAGGGCGTGGCCGAATTCGTGGAACATGGTCGTCACGTCGTCGAAGCTGATCAGGGCGGGCTGGCCCGGCGCGGGCTTGGTGAAGTTGGCGACATTATAGACGACCGGTTTCGTGCCTAAGAGATGCGACTGGTTGACGAAATTGCTCATCCAGGCGCCGCCCGCCTTGTTGTCGCGCTTGAAGTAATCGACATAGATCAGGCCCAGTTGCGAGCCGTCCTGATCAAGCACGTCGAAGACGCGCACGTCGGGCTGATAGACCGGCAGGTCGTGGCGCTCCTTGAAGCTGACGCCGTAAAGCTGGCTGGCGGCGTAGAAGACGCCGTCCTGTAGCACCGTATTCAGTTCGAAATAGGGTTTCAGCTCGCTCTGATCGAGGTCGTACTTGGCCTTGCGCACCTTGTCGGAATACATTTCCCAGTCCCAGGGCTGCAGGTCGAAGTGCGGGCCGGACTGGTCGATCATCGCCTGAATCTGTTGTCCTTCGTCGGCGATCTTGGCGGCGGTGGCGGGGACCAGCTTACCGATAAAGGCCTCGACCGCTTCGGGGGTCTGCGCCATCTGATCGTACAGCACATAGGCGGCGTAGTTGGGGTAGCCGAGCAGCTTGGCCTTTTCGGCGCGGATCTGCGCCAGTTGCAGGATGATGGCGCGCGTGTCGTTGGCGTCGCCCTTTTCATTGCGCGTGATCGAATTGGTGTAGATCTGCTCGCGCACCTTGCGGCTGGTCAGTTGCGCCAGCACCGGCTGCTGCGTGGTGTTCTGCTGCGCGATCAGATACTGGCCCGGCAGGTTGCGGTCTTGCGCGGCCTTGGCGGCGGCGGCGATGTCTTCGTCGCTGAGGCCGTCGAGATCGGCCTTGTCGGCGGTGATGAAGGCGGCGGCCTTCGATCCGGCGATCAGGCGTTGCTGGAACTCGGTTTCGAGCGAGGCGTCCTGCTGGTTGATCTGGCGCAGGCGCGCCTTGTCGGCCTCGGACAGGTTGGCGCCCGCATGGATGAACTGCTGATATTTGACCGTCAGCAGGCGTAGCGATTCGGGGTCGAGCTTTAAGCTGCCGCGCTGGTCATAGACGGCCTTGACGCGCTGAAACAGCTTGTCATTCAGATAGATGGCGTCGTTCTGGGCGGCGAGGCGCGGGGCTTCGTCGGTCTGCACCTGATCGAGAGTCGGATTGGTGTTGGCCTGCACCACGGCGTTGAAGGCCGAGGTCACACGATCCAGCATGCGCCCGGACTTTTCCAGCGCGACCAGGGTGTTTTCAAAGCTTGGCGCGTCCGGATTGTTCGCGATGGCGTCGATTTCTGCGAGTTGCTGTTTCATGCCCTCTTCGATGGCGGGCTGATAGTCGGTGTCCTTGATCCTGTCGAAGGGCGGCGCCTGAAGC
>DATMTF010000095.1:0-11084 GCA_035565015.1 Asticcacaulis sp.
ATTCCCGTGCGATTTCGCCACTTGAATTTGCCGGGGCGAATTGCCAAGTTGCCTTATGCGGGCGGCGCAAGACGGGGTTAAGATTTGACCCTTACAAAGGCCGCCAGACCTTCGATTCTCCTTTTAAGGACTCCTGATGCGCGATCCCGTTGAAAATCTGACCATGAACCTGGTGCCTATGGTGGTGGAGCAATCCAGCCGCGGCGAGCGCGCCTATGACATCTTCTCGCGCATGCTCAAAGAGCGGATCATCTTTCTGACCGGGCCGTTCGAGGACGGCATGGCGTCGCTGATCTGCGCGCAATTGCTGTTCCTGGAATCGGAAAACCCGAAGAAGGAAATCGCCATGTACATCAACAGCCCCGGCGGTCAGGTGACTTCAGCCCTGGCGATCTACGACACCATGCAATACATCAAGTCGCCGGTTTCGACCGTGTGCATGGGCATGGCGGCCTCGGCGGGTTCGCTGATCCTGCAGGCCGGTGAGGCGGGTCAGCGCATCTCGCTGCCCAACGCCAAGATCATGGTGCACCAGCCTTCGGGCGGGGCGCGCGGCATGGCTTCGGATATCGAGATTCAGGCCGAGGATATCCGCAAGACCAAGAAGCTGCTCAACGAAATCTACGTCAAGCACACCGGCCAGACCTATGAGACGATCGAAAAGACGCTGGACCGCGACCGCTATATGACGGCGGACGAGGCCAAGGCGTTCGGCCTGATCGACCACGTCTATGAAAAGCGCGCCGACGCGGGCGAGTAATCGCTGGCGCAAGGCAAGCGAACGCGGTTCTGGTTTCCGGGGCCGCGTTTTTGTTTGTCCCGTAACAAAGACTGGCGGTTAAGGCGTTTTCGGCTATAAGGCGCACATGCCTTTGAAAATCGCCATTGTCGGCCGGCCCAATGTCGGCAAATCGACCCTGTTCAACCGCCTCGCGGGCAAGAAGCTGGCCATCGTCGATGACCAGCCCGGCGTCACGCGCGACCGCCGCTACGCCACCGGACGGCTGGGCGATATCGACCTGGAGCTGATCGACACGGCGGGGTTCGAAGACCTGAGCGATCAGTCGCTGGAGGCGCGCATGCGCCAGCAGACCGAGCGCGGCATTGACGAATGCGACGTCGCCTTCTTCATCATCGACGCGCGCGAGGGCGTGACGCCGCTGGACCGCATCTTCGCCGACATATTGCGCAAGCGCGACAAGCCGGTCGTGATGATCGCCAACAAGGCCGAGGGCCATCAGGCCGCCGCCACGGCGGAAGAAGCGCGCGTGCTGGGCTTTGGCGAGCCGATCCACCTGAGCGCCGAGCACGGCGAGGGCATGTCCGAGCTGTTCGAGGCGACGGAAAAGTACCGTCAGCTTGTCGAGGGCGACTTCATCGAGGATGAGGACGAGGGCGAGGAGGATGACGACACCAAGCCGATCCGCATCGCCATTGTCGGCCGCCCCAATGCGGGCAAGTCAACATTGATCAACAAGCTGCTCGGCGAAGACCGGTTGCTGACCGGCCCGGAAGCCGGGATCACGCGCGATTCGATCAGCGTCGAATGGCAGTATGAGGGCCGCACCATCCGGCTGGTCGATACGGCGGGCCTGCGCAAGAAGGCGCGCGTGCAGGACCGGCTGGAGAAGATGTCCACCGCCGACACCATCCGCGCCATCACCTTCGCCGAGGTCGTGGTGCTGGTCATGGACGAGGCCAACGCCTTTGAGGTGCAGGATTTGCAGATTGCGGATCTGGTCGAGCGCGAGGGGCGCGGCCTGATCTATGCGGTGTCGAAATGGGATCTGGTCGAGGAGCCGCAGGCGCGCCTGGCCGAAATTCTGGAAACGTCGGAGCGCATGTTGCCGCAACTGCGCGGCACGCCTCTGGTGACCCTGTCCGGCGCGACCGGGCGCGGCGTCGAGCGGCTGATGCCCGCCATCCTCAAGACCTATCGCAACTGGTCGGCCAAGGTGAAGACGCGCGATCTCAATGACTGGCTGGCCCTGGCCATCCAGCGCCACCCGCCCCCCGCCGTCGATGGCAAACGCATCAAGCCGAAATATATGGCCCAGACCAAGGGCCGTCCGCCGACCTTTGTGCTGTTCGCCTCGCGCGCCTATGCGATGCCGGATCATTACCGTCGCTATCTGATCAACAGTTTGCGTGAGTCCTTCGACATGCCGGGCGTGCCGATCCGCCTGCTGGTCAAGGCCAATACGACGAACAATCCGTTCGATGAGGGCGCGCCGCGGCCTTCGTCCAGCGCGCCCAAGGCGAGAAAGCCCGGCGCCAAGCCCGCGCACCCGAACCGCGTGCGGCAGAAGCCGAAGGCCGAGGGCGGCGCGAAAGCGGCCCCGAAAGCCGCGCCCAAGGCGCCTAAGGTGGTGGTCAAGGACCGCACCGAGGCGGCGCGCGCCAAGGCTTTCCGCAAGGGCGGCCCCAGCACCAAGCCGGGCGCGGCGGGACCGGGCGGGCGTTCCGGCAAGCGGTGATGTGGGTCGATCTGAAGAGCTGTCCCGATCTGATCACGGCGGCTTCAGCGCTCAATAATCGGTTCGCGCAGGAGACTTCGTTCCTGTCGGAGGCGGCGTTTGCTGATCTGGTGGCGGGCGCGCGGGTGGCTCTGGCCGCGCCCGACGCCGGGGCGTTTCTGATCGCCTTCGATCAGGACGGCGACTATGACAGTCCGAACTTTCTGTGGTTCCGAGAACGCTTTGCGCGCTTCCTCTATATCGACCGCGTTGTGGTCGCTGCGGCGGCGCAAGGGCAGGGCTGGGGAAGCAGGCTCTATGCGGAGCTGATCCAGACGGCCAAAACACTGGGGCATGAGCGGATCGTGGCGGAAATCAATATCCAACCGCCCAATCCGGGATCGCTTGCGTTTCACGAGCGACTAGGATTTTCGTCTGTTGGCGAGCGGGCCTTAAGTTCAGACAAGGTTGTCCGCTACGTCGCTCTGGAGGTTTAGGCGACCGCCTGCTGGTCCTGACGCAAGGCGGCTAGGGCGCGGTCGAGGCGGGCGAACATGTCGTCAATGTCGGCGATCGTGACGTCGAGCGGGGGGCGGAAGCGGATGCTGTTCGTGCCGGCGCCGAGCAGCAGCAGGTTTTCCTGCTCCAGCGCCAGATCGACCAGACGGCCTTTATTGCCTGCGCCGAAGACGGTGAAGCCCTGATAGAGGCCAAGGCCGCGCGGATTGCCGATCAGGTCGCCGTGCTTGCCGATCAGGGCGTTGAGGCCGTCGAGCAGATGCGCGGTCTTGGGCGCGACCTGATCCAGCAGGCCCTCGTCCTCGACAATGCGCCATTCCTGCACAAAGCGCACCATGTCGGCCAGCGTCCCGCCCCACGTGGAATCGAGCACGCCGACATCCTCCATCGGATTGAGCATATAGACCGCGCCATTGCCGAACTTCTTGGCGGTGGCGACGGCCTGCGGCGGGTGCGGCAGGTCGAACAGATCGATGGAGAAGACGGCGCCGCATTGCCCGCCGGAGGTCTGGACCTCATCGAGGCCCCAGCCGACCCCATAGCGATGGCAGAGTTCGGACAGGCCGCGATAGAAGCTGCGCGGCGCCAGGCGATGGCCGCCCGCGCCTTGCAGCGGTTCCAGGATGACGCCCGCAATTTCGTCGGCCTGTTCGCGGAACAGGGCTTCGAGTTGCGTCAGAACGGCGCTGGCGGCGGCTTCGTTGTCGGCGTCGCTGCGGCGGGAATCGTATTCGGGGAAGGGGATGCGGATATTGCCCTGAATAATGCCGCGATAATCGCGCGTGGCGACCGGGTCGTGGCTCAGTTCGGTGATGTTGAGCGCATAGACGGTGCGGCCGTGGAAGGCCTGATCGAAATAGACGAACCGGTGGCTTAAGATGTCGCTG
The DNA here is from genome assembly GCA_035565015.1 of Asticcacaulis sp. Taxonomy (GTDB): domain Bacteria; phylum Pseudomonadota; class Alphaproteobacteria; order Caulobacterales; family Caulobacteraceae; genus Asticcacaulis. The sequence continues at coordinate 3,863 of DATMTF010000095.1, forward strand.
CCCTTGGCCTGCTGCTTGTGACGGTGCAGATTGATGAGATATTTCATCATGTTCTCGACCGCTTCGGCGCCGGAATTGACGGCATAGACCTCGACGCGGCCATGATCGGCCATGCATTTGGGCGCCAGTTTGTGCAGCAGGCGGTAATAGTCGAGGCATTGCGGCGTCAGGAAGTCGGGATTGGCCATCTTGGTGTTGGCCGCGATCACCAACTCACGCGTATAGTCGGGCTCGAACAGACGCGGATGGTTGTAGCCGAGCAGTTTGGAGCCATAGAGGCCGGTCCAGTCGCTGATCGTCTGGCCATCGACGGTGACGAGGTTGAGCCTGCGCGAACGCGACAGATCGACCGCGAACGGATAGGGCTCGGCGATGACATAGTTGGCGAGTTCGGCCAGCATGGCCGCGCTTTTGGGACCGGGATAATGCGTCATGGTGACAGTTTGACGCTGGAATTTACAAAATGAAAGTTCAAAATTACAAAATGAGTAAATTTATTGGCAAAATGATTTGTGTGTTGAGGCGGAGTAAAGGGGAATCCACAGATTACGCAGATTTTCGCAGATTTTTTGCGGTGCGCGACGGGCGGCGTCGTGGCGGGGCGTGGCGCGGATGGGCGCTTCGCGCTCGAAGACGCAAAATCTGGCGCGAACAAAAGGCCCGCAAGCCATCTGTGTCATCTGCGTAATCTGTGGATTAACCAGCTTTAAGTCGCGGCGGCGAGGGTTTGGGTGCGCCAGGCGGTGAAGCTGACCGTATCGAGCGGCGGGATGAGGGTGGGGTCGCACAGTTCCAGCAGCAGGGGCGCGATCTCGTCCGGGTGCGGCAAGGTCATCGGATCTTCGCCCGGATAGGCGGCGGCGCGCATCTTGGTGCGCATGGCGCCGGGCGAGAGCAGGGCGGCGCGGATCGGGGTGATCTCGACCTCGTCGGCCCAGGCGCGCACCAGGGTCTCCATCGCGGCTTTCGTGGCGCCATACGGCCCCCAGAAGGCGCGGCCTTTCGTGACGCTGTCGCCCGTCGTGAAGAAGACGACGCGACCGGCGGCGGACTGGCGCAGCAGCACTTCGCAGGCGCGCAGCAGCCGCCACGAGGCGGTCAGGTTCATGGTGACGATTTTGTCGAAATCCTTGGGCTCCTGATGCGTGACCGGCATCAGCGTGCCCGAAATCGCCGCCGCGTGGACCAGAGCATCAATGCGCCCGAAACGCTCGAACAAAACGCCGCTCAGGCGGTCGAGCGCGTCGAAATCGGTCAGGTCGAACGGCACCAGAGTCGCGTGCTGGCCCGTGGCGGCGAAAATTTCGTCGTCCAGTTCCTCAAGCGACGCCTTGGAGCGGGCGCAGGCGACGACCTGCGCGCCCGCCTTGGCCAGGGCCAGAGCGCAGGCGCGACCGATGCCGCGCGAAGCGCCGGTGACGAGAGCGATGCGGCCCTGTTGCGACATGGACATAAGGCCCTCTTTAGTGCGCGTTGACCAGCAGGGACAGTTGCGCCGATTCGTCGGCGCCCTGCGATTGCCCTTCGCGGTCGGTCAGGCGGGTCGGGTATTCGCCGGTGAAATAATGGTCGGTGAACTGCGGGCTGTCGGGATTGCGCCCGTTGTGGCCCATCGCCTTATAGAGGCCGTCGACCGACAGGAAGCCGAGCGAGTCGCATTCGAGCTTTTCGCGCATTTCCGCAAGTGTATGGTTGGCGGCCAGCAGCTTTTCGCGGTCGGGCATGTCGATGCCGTAGAAATCCGGCCACATGATCGGCGGGGAGGCCGAGCGCAGGTGGACCTCCTTGGCGCCCGCAGCGCGCACCATGCGCACGATCTTGACCGAGGTGGTGCCGCGCACGATCGAATCGTCGATCAGGATGACGCGCTTGCCTTCCAGAACGATGCGGTTCGGGGCGTGCTTCTTGCGTACGCCGAGGTCGCGGATGCCTTGCGTGGGCTGGATGAAGGTGCGGCCGACATAGTGGTTGCGGATAATGCCGAGATCAAAGGGCAGGCCGGACTGTTCGGCGAAACCGAGCGCGGCGGGGACGCCGGAATCGGGCACCGGCACGACGATGTCGGCGTCGGCGGGGTGTTCGATGGCCAGTTGCCGCCCCATCGCCTTGCGTACCGCATAGATCGACTTGCCGTTCACAACCGAGTCGGGGCGGGCGAAATAGATGTATTCAAACAGGCACGGACGGGCGGATTTCTGGTCGAGAGGCTTATAGGATTTCAGGCCGTCGGCGTCGATCTGCACCACCTCGCCGTGTTCGACATCGCGCACGAAATGCGCGCCGATCATGTCGAGCGCGCAGGTCTCGGAGGCCAGCACATAGGACTCGCCGAGCTTGCCGATCACCAGCGGGCGGATGCCGAGCGGATCGCGGGCGCCGATCAGCATGTCCTTGGTCAGGGCGACGATGGCGAAGCCGCCTTCGATATGGCGCAGGGCGTCCATGAAGCGGTCGATCACCTTGATCTGACGCGAACGGGCGATCAGATGCAAAATGACCTCCGAATCGGAGGTCGACTGGAAGATGGAGCCTTCGGACACCAGCTTGGTGCGCAGGAACATGAAATTGGTCAGATTGCCGTTATGGGCGATGGCGATGCCGCCGTCGTCGAGATCGGCGAACATCGGCTGCACATTGCGGATAAAGGCGCCGCCCGCCGTCGAATAGCGCGTGTGGCCGATGGCGGAGCGGCCTTTCAGCTTGGCGACCAGTTCGGGCTGGGTGAAGACGTCGCCGACCAGGCCGTGTTCGCGCTCGGTGTAGAAGCGGCGCCCGTCGCAGGAGGCGATGCCGCAGGCCTCTTCGCCGCGATGTTGCAGGGCGTGCATGCCCAGCACCGTGATCGCGCTGGCGTCGTCTATGCCGTGGACGCCGAACACGCCGCATTCGAGGCGGGGACGGTCATCCTCCAGGTCACGCGCAACGGCATCCGGATCGGTGAGGGCCGACAGATCGATCTGGGACGACAGCATGGTATCTCTTTTCCAAACGCTGGACCGCCCGTACACAGGACCGGAGCGGTCGGTTACTCGTTATCGGCCACCTTATTGGCCATGCCTGCGCCCGCGGGGACGAACGCCTGGATGATCCTGGCGCACTTCACGCTGAGCGGATAGACCTTGGCGGCCCGGAACCAGTGGGGTTGCCGCTCAATAGGCGTGACCGCCGAAAAAATCAAATGGAATACGCCCAGGACCACCAGTGTACGGACGATTCCGATGCCGAAGCCCAGGACGCGGTCGAAGATGCTGAGCGCCTTTTGCGTATGCACCTTGTCGGACAGGGCGTGGCCGACATAGCGAATAGCGAAATAGATGGCCAGAAACAGGATGAAGGCGGCGACATAGCCGGTGATGGTGTCGAGATGGAACACCTTGACGATGAAGGCCTTGCCCACGATCGAGAAGAACAGGGCCAGAAAGAAGGCGATCAGATTGACCAGTTCCTTCAGCCCGCCGCGCACCACGCCCGCAAAGCACGACAGGGCCAGAAGCGCCAGAAAGACCAGATCGTAAAGCTGCATCCATACCCCCGGATATAGTGCGCGCCGTCGGATTCGCCAGTGCGGCGCTTATGGTCCAGTCAAAGGCATACCACCAGATCATTGCCTTAACAATCTTCGTTAACCCTGATCGGACGGGAACAGGCGGATCAGGGCGTCGTTGAGCGAGCGGAAACCCATGACCTGCAAGGGGGCGTTCTCGGCGGCGGAGGCGGCGGAGATGGCGCAGGAAAAGCCGAGTTTCAGCGCTTCCTTCAGGCGGCCCTCGCTGCGCGAGACGCCGCGCACGTCGCCGGACAGGCTGATTTCGCCGAAAATCACGCCGTCGCGCGGCAGGGGCGTGTCGGTCAGGGCCGAGACGAGCGCCAGCGCCGCGCACAGGTCGGCGGCGGGTTCGGAGATGCGCAAGCCCCCTGCGACATTGAGATAGACGTCTTTTTGCGCGAACGAGACGCCGCAGCGCGATTCCAGCACGGCCAGAATCATGGCCAGCCGCCCGGAATCCCAGCCGACGACGGCGCGGCGCGGCGTGCCGTAGGCGGACGGGGCGACGAGGGCCTGCATTTCGACTAGCACGGGGCGCGAGCCTTCGATGCCGGCGAAGACGGCGGAGCCGGCGGCGCGCTCATGGCCGTCGCCAAGGAACAGGGCGGACGGGTTGGGGACTTCGCGCAGGCCGGAATCGCCCATTTCGAACACGCCGATCTCATCGGTGGCGCCGAAGCGGTTTTTCGCGCCGCGTAAGATGCGGAACGGATAGCCGCGCTCGCCCTCAAACGACAGCACGACATCGACCATGTGTTCGACGACGCGCGGTCCGGCGATCTGGCCTTCCTTGGTGACGTGGCCGACCATGATGACGCTGGTTCCGTGCTTCTTGGCCAGCCGCACCAGTTCGCTGGCGCAGGCGCGCACCTGCGACACCGAGCCTTGCGCCGCCTCGACTGCGTCGGACCACAGGGTCTGGATCGAATCGATGACCACGAGGTCGAACTTTTCGCGTTTCAGCGCGTCGAGAATGGCGCGCAGGCCGGTTTCGGCGGCGAGATCGACGGGCGCCTTGGACAGGCCCATGCGCGCGGCGCGGCCCCGGATCTGCTCGACCGCTTCTTCGCCGGAGATATAGCCGATTTTCAGGCCGGTCTGGGCGGCCTGCGCCGCGACTTGCAGCAGCAGGGTCGATTTGCCGACGCCGGGGTCGCCCGCGATCAGGATGGCGGAACCGGGGACCACGCCGCCGCCGCACACGCGGTCGAATTCGCCGACGCCGGTGATCATGCGCGCGGGGGCTTCGTCCTCGCTGTCGAGAGTTTCAAACTGCAAGCGATTGAGGCGCGACGCCTTGCCCGCCGGTTCCGGTTTCAGTCCGCCGGGCGGGGCGCTGAACGTCTCCTGCACCAACGTGTTCCACAGGCCGCAGCCGGAGCATTGTCCGGCCCATTTGGCCGAGACCGAGCCGCAGGACTGGCAGACATATTGGATGGAATCGCGCGCCATATCGCCCTCATTGAAGAATGTTCTTCATATGTTCCGATTTGGCCCAATCTGTCAAGCGTGGTCCTGTCAAGCCCGGTAAGAACGTGGGATGCGCGGGCCGAGGCGGGTCAGCCATTCGTAGCCGATGGTGCCGGAGGCGGCGGCGACCGCGTCGAGGTTTTGCGCCGGGCCGAGGATTTCGACCTCATCGCCGACCTGAAGGTCGAGGCCGGTGACGTCGAGGCTGCATACGTCCATCGAGACGCGCCCGGTCAGGCGGCGTCGCTCACCGTTCACGGTGACGAAGCCGTTATTCGCGAAGCTGCGCAACAGGCCGTCGGCATAGCCGATGCCGATGGTGGCCAGTTGCATGGGTTCGGGCGCTTCAAAGGTCGCGCCGTAGCCGACGGTTTCGCAAGGCTCCAGCGGGCGGATTTGCAGGATGCGGGCGCTCAGGCGGGCGACGGGCTGGATGTCGGGGTGGGCGACGCCGAACGGGCCGCCGCCGTAAAGGCTGATCCCCGGCCGGATCAGGTCGAAATGGTAGTCGGGGCCGAGAAAGGCGCCCGCGCTGTTGGCCAGAGACTTGGGCGCATCGAAGGCGGCTGAGGCGTCGCGGAAGGCGGTCAGTTGCCGCGCGTTCATCGGATGGTCGCGTTCGTCGCCGCAGGCGAGGTGGCTCATGACGAGGCTCAGACGGCGGGTTTTCGGCAGGGCGGCGAGGTCGTCGGGGCGGACGCCGAGGCGGTTCATGCCGGTGTCGATATGCAGGGCGGCTTCGATATCGGCGGGGCCTTGCCGCCAGGTCGCGTACTGTTCGGCGCTGTTCAGCACCGGGCGCAGCTTGTGCGTCTGGAAGGCTTGCGGATCGCCAGCGAGGCCGTCCAGCACATAGATGACCGCCTCCGGCAGGGTGTGGCGCAAGGCTACGCCTTCGTCGAGGCGGGCGACGAAGAAGGTGCGCGCGCCATATCTGGCCAGATGCGGCGCGATGGCGGCCATGCCGAGGCCGTAGGCGTCAGCCTTGACCACGGGCGCGATTTCGGCGCCGGGGCATTTTTGTTGCAAGGCGCGGTAATTGTGCAGCAGGGCGCCCAGGTCGATATCGAGCCGGGCGGTGGGGTGTTCAGACGTCATGGACGGGGGATAGCATGGCGCGGCGGTTGCGGGAATAAGCGCGGACGAAAGAAACCCCGCCACCGCGCCGCCGCTTCGCAGTCCCCCTGCCCAGCAAGCTTCGGCGCACAACAGAACTTCCGCCCGGTAGCTATGGAGCTATCAGATCGTCGAATAAGGTGCTCAGGCCAGCAATTTCGGGTTCAGGACACGTAATCCTGTATACGGGCAGGTCGCGAAGATAGCTGGAAACGCGGCCTTTCGCATAAAAGCGTTCCGCGAAGACGTGATGGTTGAACAGGTCTCCCATCGCTTCAAGATGGCTGCCGCATAAGTAAACGCCGCCCTTGGCTCCGGTCGCCAAGGCGAAGTCAGATGCAATTCCCGCATAAAGCTCGGTTTGAAGTCGCACGGCGTCGCAAGCCAGTTCGTCTCCGACAAGCGCCTGGACAAGAATTTCGTCTACGCTCAGGGCTTGTTCAGTCTGTCCCCTGATGACAGCCAGGCAGCGCCACAGTTCGCACAGCCCAGGCGCAGACACCGCCCGTTCGCGCGATACATGCCCGTACGTCTTCATCATCAGCCTCAGAACTTCAATTTCAAGTTCGTTGCATGGAGCGAAATCCGCATGGCCGGTTTCGCAATGGCTTGCGATCCAGCCGCCCTGGCCATCAGGCGCAAGGAATGCCCCTCCAAGCCCCGCCGTCGGGCCGATGACGGCCACTGTCTCGCCCCTGTGTCTGTCGAGGCCGCAGACCGTAATGCGTTCATCTTCGCCTAAAACCGGAATCGCGAGAGCCTTGGCGACAAAATCATTGACCACGCTTACACGCGCGGCGCCGAGGAGGTTGCGCAAATCTGAGCGATCCAGTTCAAAGCCATAATGAACCAGATCGACCTTGCCCTCGACCTCCCATCCGGAGGTCGAGAACGCCGCTCCCTGAATCGCAGGCGCGCCGCAATCCGAGAGATATTCGACAATGGCGTCCTCGAAATCCTTATAGCTTGCACAACCAAAGCTTCGAACGGACTGAGGCCGTCGTCCGGGTTCCGAGAGCGAAAGTTTGAAAACGGATCCGATACTTAAATCGCCCAGCAACACCAGGTCTTTGTCGGCCATGTTTCCAC
>DATMTF010000096.1:0-2210 GCA_035565015.1 Asticcacaulis sp.
CGAGGATTTGCGCCGCGCCCACCGAACGCCCGGCATTTATTTTGAGAAATATGTCTCTTCTGGGGCGGGGAAGCTGCGGCTTCTGACATCTTCAGCGTAAGCGGCCACCGCATCATCGATCTGACTGCGCAGGTCCGCATAGTGGCGCACAAAGCGCGGCGTCCAGTCGAACAGGCCCAGCATGTCGTCCACCACCAGAACCTGACCGTCGCAGGCCGCCGAGGCGCCGATGCCGATGGTCGGCGCCTGCACGGCTTTGGTGATCTCCTCGGCCAGATCGGCGGCGACTCCCTCGACGACGATGGCGAAGGCGCCCGCTTCGTCGGTGTCGCGCGCTTCCTTCAGCACTTTTTCGCGCTCGGCCTCGGTGCGTCCCTTGGCCTTGAAGCCGCCGTCGGCATTGACCGCCTGCGGACGCAGGCCGATATGGCCCATGACCGGGATGCCGCGCTCGACCAGATAACGGACGGTTCCCGCCACGGCCGAGCCGCTTTCCAGCTTGACCGCCTGAGCGCCGGTCTCCTTCATCAGCCGCACGGCGTTGTCGAACGCCTGTTGCGGCCCGGCTTCATACGAACCGAACGGCATATCGACCACGACCAGCGCAGTATTAGCGCCGCGCATCACCGCCTGACCGTGCAGGCTCATCATCTCCATGGTCACCCCGACCGTATTGGGAAGGCCGTGAATCACCATGCCGAGGCTGTCGCCGACCAGCAGGATGTCGCAATGCGGGTCCATGATCTGCGCCATAGGCGTCGTATAGCAGGTCAGGCAGACGATCGGAGTCTGGCCTTTGCGGGCGCGGATGTCGGGCGCGGTGACGCGCCTGGCGCGCGCGGGCGGAGTCTGGCGGCTCACAGGGGGCCTCCTATGTCTGATGCGGAACGAACCTTAGATTCGTTCTTCCTGAGAATAGGCGTAATACAGCGCCAGACACGCCAGACATAGGGCAAAACTGATCCAGAAGAACATCGGGGTCTGCATGATCCCCAGATAATGCGCCGACGAATCGAGCCAGCCGCCGGCATTCTGACGGGCATAGCTGACGATAGCAGCGCCCGCTCGCAGGGTCTGATCGGTGTCGGCGGCGGCCTGCTTCAGGCTGACGGCGTGGCCATTACCGGTCAGCGGCACGCGGATGAACTGCGCCAGCGCATAGATTCCGCCGATCAGGCCGGCCAGCACGATAAAGCCCTGGCGGAACCATTGCTTGAAGCGCATGGCCAGCATAATGCGCGCGCTGAAGGTCTCAGCGTCGGGGTAACGCGGCTGCTCGGCGAACAGGCCTTTCAGGCGGGTTTCAAATTCGCGGTCCGCGTCCTCGCCGAAAGGGCTTTCCGGGACATGATCGGGTTTCATCATCCGGGTTCCTGTCATCAGGACGCGCTTTCGCGCGCCGCTACTTCAGATGGCGCCAGAATCGTCTTGAGACGTTCCAGTGCGCGTTTCAGATGGCTTTTGACGGTGCCGAGCGGCAGTTTCAGTTCGTCGGCGATATCCTGATGGCTGAGATCGCCTGCGAAACTGAGGCAGACGCACAAGCGTTCCACCGGTTTAAGGCGATTTAAGGCCGCATCGAGATTGTGCGCGCGAAAACCGTCGTCCTGTGGCGCCTCGGCCTCATAGACAGCCGGGTCGTCGGTGAGCATATAGCGTTTATCGCCGCGCACCCGCTTCAGATAACGCCGCGCCGCAATCCGCTTCAGCCAGGCCGCGAACGGCCCGTCGAAGCGATAGTCCTCCAACCGTTCATACGCGACGATCAGAGCGTCCTGCGCCATATCGTCGGCGTCGTGCGCCGAGGCGCCCATACGCCGCAGGCAGGTGCGCAAGGCGCCGGAATGACGCCGGACCAACTCAGCGAAGACCGGGCGGTCGCCGCCGACGCAAAGCCGGATCAGATCGACGTCGGAAAACCGCGCCAGATCACGTTTCAGCTCTGGTCTCGCTTCAATTTTGGCGCTGGGCTGAGCCATAAAGGCGTCTCCGGATTGCCTTTAAAGGATCAGCTCTGCGCCTGTTTGCGGCTGCCGATAACACCAAGGATCAACAGCGCCACGCCGATAAAACCGGGAATGGCGGCGACGCCTGACAGGTGGCCGATCGTGTAGCCGTGACTGGCGAAGTCCAGAGATACAAAGCCGAGCGCGATTGCGATCAGTATCAGACCCGCACGAATATCATTCGACGGCGTCTTAGGTTTTTTC
>DATMTF010000097.1:0-5644 GCA_035565015.1 Asticcacaulis sp.
GCGTCGGATATTGCTCCTGAATCACCATCAGGCGACCGATGGCCGAGGTCAGGCCGTCCTGCGCCTGCTGGAATTTCTGGAACTTTTCCGGGTCGGTGATGGTCGAGGCGTCGACGCTGACCTTGGTGGCCGAGGCGCGGGCGTTGATCACGTCGGTCAGGATGCCGCGCTCATTGGCGGCCTCGCCCTTCACGGTGGCGACCAGTTGCGGGATCAGGTCGGCGCGGCGCTTGTACTGCACCTCGACCTCGGACCACTTGGCCTTGGCGTTTTCTTCCTTGGTCGGGATGGTGTTGACGCCGCAACCGGCCAGACCCGCGACCAGGCCCAGCATGGCGACCAGACCGACAACGCGCGAAAATTTCATGTGAGCAGCTCCCTGGCTCAGACCGGGGCGAGAGATGTCCGCCCCAACATCCTTAATATGGACCCTCTTACCTCAAATTGAAGGGCGGCAAAAGCAAAACCGGCTGGGGGAGGCTGCTCACATAGCGCATTCAGGCGTCATTCAGGCGTCGAGCGGCTTGCGCATCACATAGTGGGTGAAGCCGTACTGACCGACCTGGGTGGCGATTTCGCGGTCTATGGCGAAGCCGGCGCGCAGGCAGAAATCGACCGAAGTTTCGTGATCCTTGTTGACCAGCACGGCAAGATGCTGCGCCGGTCCGAAGTGGCCCTGCGCAGCCTGCACCAGCAGCTTGCCAAGGCCGAAGCCACGGTAGTCGGGCAGGACGTACAGGCGTGAAATGCGGATATAGGCGCCGTCCAGCCGCGCCGAGATAAAGCCGACATCGTATTCGCCGACGCGCACGACCCAGAAGCTTTCGCCGCCGTCCATCGCGTCTTCGAGGCGATCGAGGTCGAACAGGGCGCTGGCCAGTTCGTCGATCTGGGTCGGCGCTATGGCGCGACGATAGCATTTCGGCCAGATTTGCATGGCCAGGTCGTGGACGATGTCGAGGTCTTCGATGGTAATGCGGCGGCAACGGGGAGAAAAAGACATGGCGTAGGCTCCGTGGCGAAGACTCAAAGGACGCTGAAACTTCAGGGAACGCTGCGATAGGCGCAAAAATAGGGCGGGAATGTACGCCCGTCAGTCACAATGCAAATTTACGCTACGTCAAGACCTTAACACAGCTTGCGCTCATCCGACAGTTGCGTGCGGGGCGCATCACGGCCTTGTGAAGCGCAGGCTGCGGTAAATTTTTAAGTAAGGTTAAGGGGTTAGGTGAAATTTTTGATATTGGCGCGATTGCCTAAAGCGTCTTGCGCATCACATAGTCGGTAAATTCGTACGGCCCCATGCGCACGAGCGTCTCGGCCTCCTGCGTAAAGCCGGAGCGCAGATAATAGGCGATGGCGGGTGCGTTATCCTTGTTGACATTGAGCGCCAGTTCGCGCGCGGGAAAATACGCCAGCGCCGCGTCGATCAGCGCCTTGCCGAGACCGTGGCCGCGAAAATCGTCGCGCACATAAAGCTTTTTCAGCCACAGACGCTCGCCGTCCAGCCGGGCCGAGGCGTAGCCGACATCCATATCGCCGACGCGCGCGACCCAGAAGACCTGACCGGCCTGCATTTCGGTTTCCAGCGCATCGGTGGCGTACAGGACGGCCAGCATGGCGTCGACCCGGTCGGGACCGATAATGTAGCGGTAGCATTTGGGCCAGATGATCAGCGCCAGTTCGCGCACGATCTCCAGTTCCTCCGCCCCGATGCGGCGTATGATCGGCGCGCGCGCCATGCCCGGTCCCCGTTTTCGTTGGCGTTATTTTTCTTACTATGTTTTCGGAAACGTAACTTGTCCAACGAAATTTGTGTCAGGCGCATGACGACCGCGCGGCTACTTCTGCGTCTTGAGCCCGACGACGCGACCCGGCATGCCGGCGGCGTCGAGATAGGGAACGGCGCCGATATGCTGCGCTTCCAGCACGGTAAGGAAGCCATTGGCGGCGGGCGCGGAGCGCGTCACGGTCGCGGTGGAGGCGGTGGTCTCCGGCCCGCCGCTCAGCGCTTCGCCGATCACGCGGCCCTGCAAATCGCCGACCGGCTTGAGGGCTATGCCGAGAATATGCGCCAGGGTCGGCGTGATGTCGGCGTTGGAGACTGGCGACGCATCGACGAAGCCCGCCTTGAAATCGGGGCCGCTCGCCGCCATGAAGTTGCGCGTATTGGCGCGCGTCAGGCCGCCGTGCTGGCCCTGACCCTGTTGCAGGCCGGTGTCGGCGATCAGGATCGAGCAGACCTCCGGATTCTTCCACTTTTTGACGCAGGACGGCAGGGCGAAGTCGGCGAAGCTGACATAGATGGCCGGGCGCTCGGTCAGCGCCTTGCCTTCCAGCCCGACCGCGCTCATCGGCAGGGCGCCGGGGATCGCGCCGAGGCCGTCATCGACAAAGATGGCGCCGGTATAGTCCTGTTCGGTCAGGAATTTGACGATGCGCGGCGCCAGGTCTTTGGCCTTGGCCGGATCGAGATAGATCAGGTCCGAACCGCCGCTTTCGACCACGGTGGCGTCGGGCGTCTTGGCGTCGGCGCCCAACAGGCCTGCGCCCTTGGGATGGAAGCCCTTCTTATAGTCGATCGGCAGGCCGTAGGCGTCGGACAGGGGTAAATTCAGCGCATGCGCCAGATCAATGGCCAGAAAACCGTCCGGCAGGAAGCCCTTGACCGTGTCGTCGGGGAAGCTCAGCGTCCTGGCGTAGGAGGTCTTTGATTCACGGCTGATGGTCGAGAAGCCGTGGTCGGCGGTGACGAAGATGTCGGTCGTGTCGTACAGCCCCTGCGCCTTCAGCGCGTCGATCAGGGCCTGCAGATTGTCGGAGGCGTTGCGCACGGCGGCCAGCGAAGTCGGGCCGTTGATGCCGGGCGAAAGCTGGTTGAGGCTGTCGCCCTGATTGTGCTGGGTGCCGTCGGGATCGCGCGACCAGTAGACCAGGGCGAACGGGCGCCCGTCTTTGGCGAAGCGCGGCAGCACCACCTTGGTCGCGACGTCGACAAACCATTGCTGCTGATAGATATTGGCCACCTGAACGCCCGGCATATTGTAGGCGCCCGGATATTCATTGAGGCCACGGTCGCGCGCCTCGGTTTCGACGCCCGCCGCCTTCATGGCCGCGACGACGTCGTCGGGCAGGGGAACCGGGTGGCCTTTTTCCCATTTTGTCCCTGTGGAATCGTCGAAGATCAGGGTCGATTTGCCGTCGGCGGCGGCGATGTCCTGAATCAGGATCGGGCCTTCTTTGCCGATGGCGGCGGTCTGGAAGCCGGCGTCGCGCGCCAGATGCAACAGGCTCATCTCGTCGAGATAGTTGCCGCCATAGGCCGCATTGGTCTGTTTCAGGACAAGGTCGTCCTCCATGCCGTGGACCTGCTTGTTCGGCGCGACCGGCAGGGAGGGCAGTTTGAGGCTGTTGGCGTATTCGCCGGTGTCGCCGATGCCGTGGCCGGTGGCGATCGCCGAAGCGTTGACCGTGGTGACGGTCGGGTACATGGCGTGCGAGTTGCGGAAATCGACGCCCGTGGCCTGAATCGTCGCCAAAGTCGGCGCCGTGTCCTTATTGACGATGCCGTAGCGCAGGCCGTCGGCGACGAAGATGATGACATTGTGCGGCTTCGGCGCGGGCGCAGCGGCGGCGGGCGGCGCGGCGTCCGTCGTCTGCGCCAGCGTCGGCGCGCAGGCCAGGCTCAGCGCGGCGACGCCGGACAAGAGCAGGGTTTTCAACAGCAGGGCGGCGTTGCGCGTCATGATCCGGTCTCCAGAGCGATTGCCGGAGCCTTAAAGCGATTCCATACGCTGTGGCGCTCCGGGCCGCTGCTTACGACGGTCGCATGACAGTTTGATGTGAGAGGATGAAAAAAATGCCGCCAGTCTGCAACTGGCGGCGTCAGGTACGCTACGCTTGGGGTGAAGAGGGTTAAGCCGCGAAGGGCAGGTCCAGCGCCTCGGCGACCGCCTTATAGGTGATCTTGCCGTTAGCGATGTTCAGGCCGTTCATCAGGTGCGGATCGGCGGCCAGAGCGGCGGACACGCCCATATTGGCCATTTTCAGCACGAAGGGCAGGGTGGCGTTGTTCAGCGCCAGGGTCGAGGTGCGCGCCACCGCGCCCGGCATGTTGGCGACGCAGTAATGCACGATCCCATCCACGATAAAGATCGGCTCCTGATGCGTGGTGGCGTGCGAGGTCTCGAAGCAGCCGCCCTGATCGATGGCGATATCGACCATGACCGCGCCGGGCTTCATGGTCTTCAGCATATCGCGGCTGATCAGCTTGGGCGCCGCCGCGCCGGGGATCAGCACCGCGCCGATGACCAGATCGGCCTCGCGCACAGCCTCGGCCAGCGCCGCCTTGGAGGAGTAGGCGGTCTTGACGCGCCCGTGGAACATCTGGTCGATCTCGATCAGCCTGTGCGGGTTGATGTCGAACAGGGTCACGTCCGCCGACAGGCCGACCGCCATCTGGGCCGCGTTGACGCCGGAGACGCCGCCGCCGATGATCACGACCTTCGCCGGCGCCACGCCCGGCACGCCGCCCAGCAGCACGCCGCGTCCGCCGAACGCCTTGTGCAGATAGGTCGCGCCGACATGCACCGAGATGCGCCCGGCGACTTCGGACATCGGGCGCAGCAGGGGCAGGCCGCCCTGCGGCTCGGTCACGGTCTCATAGGCGATGCAGGTCGCGCCCGACGCCATCAGCGCCTCGGCCTGCGGCTTGTCGGCGGCCAGGTGCAGATAGGTGAACAGAGTCTGCGACGGCTTCAGCCGCGCGCACTCGATGAGTTGCGGCTCCTTGACCTTGACGATCATCTCGCCCGCCGCAAAGGTTTCTTCGGCTGTGTTCAGGATGGTCGCGCCGGCGGCGATATAGTCCTCATCCGAGAAGCCGACGCCAGCGCCCGCCTGTGTTTCGACAAACACCTGATGGCCGTGATGGACCAGCTCGGCGACGGCGTGCGGCACGAGGCCGACGCGGTATTCGTGATTCTTGATTTCCCTGGGCACGCTGATTTTCATGAAGGTCTCTCCGAAACCGGAATGGCGTTATCTCATTGATTATGATCCGAATTGAGTTGCAAATTCTGGAAATCTTATGACTTGAATTGGCAATCTGATGGATATATTTTCACAGACATGGTTAGCGGCGATAAATTTTCCGATCTTGACTCCTTTGACCGTGAGCTGATCCGGGTCTTGCGCAACGATGCGCGCGCCACCTCGGCGGACCTGGGCAAGGCGGTCGGCCTGTCGCCCTCGGCGGCGCACCGCCGCGTCAAGATTCTGGAGCAGAAGGGCGTGATCGCGGGCTACCGCGCCGTCATCGCCGAAAACGTGCAGGGCAAGCAGGGGACGGTCTTCGTCCACGTCACGCTTCAGGACCAGCGCCGCGAGACGTTCGAGCGCTTTGAAAAGGCCGCCATAGCCTGCGCCGCCATCGAAGAATGCCACCTGATGTCGGGCGAGGCCGACTATCTGCTCAAGATCGTGCTGCGCGAAAGCCTGTCCTATGAGGACGTGCATCGCGACGTCCTGTCGACCATGCCCGGCGTGTCGAAACTGGTCAGCCAGTTCTCGATCCGCACGGTGAAGATGAGTTAAACGAAAAAATCCCCGGCGGTTCTGGCCGCCGGGGATTTTTCGGGCTCGC
>DATMTF010000098.1:0-3946 GCA_035565015.1 Asticcacaulis sp.
CAGCGATGGGGAGGGGGACCGCGAAGCGGTGGAGGGGTACAATATCCCCGACCCGAAAACCGGCTATCAGGCCGTCCACCCGGCGCGGCTGGATTTGCGCGACTATGCCGACCGGCTGATGGACGCCGTGGGCGCAATTGACGAAGCCCAGACCTATCTCGAAACCCTGCGCGCTGCGCGCTACGGTCAGGCCGCCGAGCGCATGTTGCGCCAGCTCTATCACCTGCCCGACGGCGGCTACGGCCCTTGGACCTACGACCACGATGAAGACGAGGACGAGGACGAGGACGAAGACTGGGACGACGAAGACTGGGACGAAAACTACGAAGACGAACAGACCGAAACCGAAGCCCAATCCGTCCGTAACGCCTGGCTGAAACACCACGTCAGCGAGCCCCGCTACCGCCATCCGGACAACCCATATTGCATCGCCCTGCCGGGGGAGGAAGCCAAAAGCGACTGGGATATCTTCTCCGCCACCTGCGACGAGCGGCTCTATCTCAGATTCGCCCGCGAAAGCGGCATCTGGCGCGACGGAACCCCTTACGATCCCGACGATCCCTGGCATTCCTGTCCGCGCCTGCAATATTTCTACGCTGCCCACCCGCCGCCGGAATGAAAAAAGGCCCCGGCTGACGCCGAGGCCCTTAAAACACCCTCTCACCACAGCTTAGTGATAGCGATAGGTCTTGCCCTTATAGATGTACCAGTAGTTCATCCCGGCCGGACGCGTCTCGAAATAGACGATCTTATGATCCGCGCGCGGCGCCGGCTCATACGAACCGTGCTTGAAGACGTAATAGTTGGCGCCGCGGCAGCGGATCTTCTCGTGCGAATTCTTGCCGACCACATAGCCCGCCGCGCCGCCGACCGCGCCGCCGATCACCGCCGACTTGGTCTTGTCGCCCTTTTTGCCGAGCAGACCGCCCGCAATCGCGCCCGCCGCCGCGCCGATGGCCGCGTCCTTGCCCGCCAGATCGGACTTCTTGACGTAGCAATAGCCGTCATACTGCCCGCCCTGCGCCGAAGCCGCCAGCGGGGTCATGGCGCCCAGGCTCAGCGCCGCCGCGCCTGCCGCCAAAGTGATCATACGTACCGATGCCAGACGAATCATATCGCCCTCCTGATGAAAAAAACCTGTCCCCTATCTTGCTCCGGATTACGGTAGAAAGATGACGTTTATAACATCACCTTCGCCCCGTCATGATCGGCGCTTTTGTACATGGCCTGAATGATCCTTATGTCGCGCAGCCCCATCTCGCCGGGCGTCAGATGCGCGACATTGGCGCGCGCCGCCTTGGAAAAGCCGTCCACCTGCGCCGCGAACTGGCTGATCGGATTGCCCGCATTGAGCGGCTGGCCGTTGGAGAGGGTGACGTTCTGGCGGTAATAGTCGGACGCAGGCTCCATAAGGATGGCCCCGCTTGCGCCAAAAATCTTCTGCCGCGTACCCCCGGCGTAGCAGTACGAAGACGAGCCCTGAGCGTGGATGCCGGACGGGAAGGTCATGCGCCAGTCCACGCCGCCCTCGACCTCCTGAAAGCGCGGATCGTCGCGCGGATAGGAATAGACCGCCGAGACCGACACCGGGTCTGCGCTTAAGCACATCATCGCCGCGTTCATGGCGTAGATGCCGATATCGTACATCGAGCCGCCTCCGGCCAGCGCCTTCTGCAAGCGCCATTTGTGCGGCGGCCAGTCGGGATTGGCGTTGAACCCGGCGTCGCCGGTGAAATATCTGAGCGCCCCCAGTTCGCCCGACGCGCAGCGCCGCGCGACCTCGACATTGTTGGGCTCGAAATGCACCCGGTAGGCGACGCCAAGCTGGCGGTTGGCGGCCTTGGCGGCGGCGATCATCGCCTCGCACTCGGCAGGGCTTGAGGCCATCGGCTTCTCGCACAGCACATGCTTGCCAGCCTTGAGCGCTCGGATGGTATATTCGGCGTGCAGCCCGACCGGCAGCACGATATAGACGCAGTCGATCTCCTTATCCTCTGCGATCCGATCGAAGTTATCATAGCTATAGAGCTTCGAGACGCCGTAACGCGCGCCAAGCTCTTTCGCCTTGTCGGGATTGCCCGAAACAAACGCCGTGATGGTGGACTCGTCCGCGCCCATAAAGCCGGGGATCACCTGCCCCAGCGCAAACGTGCCGAGCCCGACAATCGCCCAGCGCATCCGCTGCGACGGCTGATCGGGCAGATCGGGGTCGCCGATGATCGGCTGGCCCACAGCCTTGGGCGCAGAGCCTTGCGCAGCGGCGGAAACGGCTGTGGCGGCCAGGGACAGCCCCCCGGCGCCCAGTAGAAGGCGGCGACGATCAATCATAGTCTCTCTCCCAACACTTATGGGACAGAGACTTGCCGGTTTTGTAATCGGTTACAAGTTCTTTATGCGCCGTCCACGCCTGCCCCATCGCTTTTTCCCCGCCGCTGGCGGCAGCTATAGAGAATGAAAACCGCCGCCCGGCTCGACCTGCCGCCAGAGGAGCCTTCAGACCCCGCCGCCGAAGCGCGCGCGCAAGGCCTGCGCTACGTCACCGACGCCAGGCCGGGCTTTACCCGCCGCCGCTACGGCAAGGGATTCGCCTTCTTCGGCCAGAGGGGCGAGCGCATCCGCGACGAGAAGACCGTCGCCCGCATCAAAGCCCTGGCCATTCCCCCGGCCTGGCGCGACGTCTGGATCTGCCCGTACGCCAACGGGCACCTGCAAGCCACCGGCTTCGACGCCAAGGGGCGCAAGCAGTACCGCTACCACGTCGACTGGCGCGCCCTGCGCGAGGACAACAAGTTCGGCCACATGATGGCCTTCGCCGAGAAATTGCCCGCAATCCGGGCGCGGATTCAGGCCGACATGGCCCGCCGCGGCCTCAGCCGCGACAAGGTGCTGGCCAGCGTCGTCGCCCTGCTGGAGCGGACTCTGATCCGCATCGGCAACGACGAATATGCGCGTAAGAACAACAGTTTCGGCCTGACCACCTTGCGGCCCGAACATGTCGAGATCGGCGCCCAGACCCTGCGCTTCCGCTTCACCGGCAAGTCGGGCAAGGCGTGGAGCCTGAAACTGTCGGACCGCCGCATCGCGCGCATCGCCCGCGCCTGCGCCGAGATCGACGGTCAGGAGCTGTTCAAATACGTCGATGAGGACGGCGTCGTGCGCGACGTGACCTCAGGCGACGTCAACGCCTATCTGCGCGAAGCCTGCGCGGGCGATGTCACCGCCAAGGACTTCCGCACCTGGCATGGCACGGTGCTGGCGGCCTCTTGGCTGGCGGCGTGCGAGCCGTGCGCGTCGCCAGCGCACGGCAAACGCATGGTGGCGCAGGCGATGAAGACGGTGGCGCAAAGGCTGGGCAACACGCCCGCCGTCTGCCGCAAGTCCTATGTCCATCCAAAGGCGCCGGAGGCCTATCTGGCGGGCGACCTGGTCCTTGCCGCCGTCTCGGAGACGGACAGTCTTTTATCCCCGGAGGAACTGGCCGTGTTAGCCTTTCTCAAGGACAGGCTGGCCTAAGCTTCGCCGGGAACGTGCGCCCAGAATTCGATCTCGACCGTCGCGCCATAGGCCAGGCTGGTGACGCCAAAGGCGGTGCGCACCGGCAGGCGGGCCGGATGGAAGTACGGCTTGTACAGGCGGTTGAAATCGCCCCACTTGTCGATATCGGTCAGCATGACCGTGCATTTGAAGATGTGTTCGAGGCCGAGGCCGTACTTTTTCAGTATGTCGGCGGTGTTCGACATGATGAATTTGACTTCGTTCTCGAAGCCCTTGGCCAGTTCGCCCTTTTCGTCGAGGCCGATCATGGCCGACAGGTACAGCACATTGCCGACCTGCACGGCCTCGGAAAACGGCGAACGCGGATGCGGATGCAGGAAATAGGTGATTCCGTCAGCCGGGATCGGATTAATGGCGGGGCGGTTTTCGACATTGCTCATAACGCTTATCC
>DATMTF010000099.1:0-3124 GCA_035565015.1 Asticcacaulis sp.
ACACGCCTTCACCAGGGATGGCGGTCTGGCCGTGCTGTACGGCAATATCGCTGAAAAGGGTTGTATCGTGAAAACCGCCGGGGTCGATGAATCGATCTGGACCTTCACCGGCAAGGCGCGGGTGTTTGAATCGCAGGATGCGGCGTCAAGCGCGATTCTCAACAACCAGATCGCGGCGGGCGACGTGGTCGTCATCCGCTATGAAGGCCCGCGCGGCGGTCCCGGCATGCAGGAAATGCTGTACCCGACCACCTATCTGAAATCCAAGGGCCTGGGCAAGGCGTGCGCGCTACTGACCGACGGGCGCTTCTCCGGCGGCACGTCGGGCCTTAGCATCGGCCACGTCTCGCCCGAAGCGGCGGCGGGCGGTCTGATCGCCCTGGTGCAGGACGGCGACCCCATCGAGATCGACATCCCCAACCGTTCGATCCGCCTCGCCATTCCCGACAGCGAGATCAAGGCGCGGCGCGCGGCGGAAGAGGCGCGCGGCAAGGACGCTTACACGCCCAGGGACCGCGACCGCTACGTCTCGAAAGCCTTGCAGGCCTATGCCGCCCTCGTCACCTCGGCGGACACCGGCGCGGTGCGCGATCTCGATCAGTTGAAAAAGTAAGATTTACGCCTTCGCCTTGGCGATCTCGCCCAGCACCATTTCCAGCTTTTCCAGCGCCAGCGGCTTAACCAGATGGTGATGAAAGCCCGCCTCGGCGGACCGGCGGCGGTGTTCGGCCTCGCTCCAGCCGGTCTGGGCGATGAAGACCGTATCGGCCAGCTCCGGGCGCTGGCGCAACCTGCGGCACAGGTCGTAGCCATTGATGCCCGGCAGGCCCAGATCGAGCATCATGACATGCGGGCGATAGGATTCGACCTCATCGAGCGCCGCCTTGCCGGACAGGGCCAGTCGATAATCATAGCCCAGCATCTCGACCAGCCAGCCGGTGGTCTGGGCCAGAGCCTCATTATCCTCGACGATCATGACGCGCATCGCTTCGCCCATGCCGATCCTTCCCCTGTTACGCTGCGCCCCTGTCCGCACACTGTCAGCCGCCTGATAAGGGCAAACTAGCGAGCCCGTCGCCGATTTGTAAAATCATCATAAGTCAAACCTTGACCTGCGCCAGCAGGGCGTTGAGCGCGTCCAGACTGATCGGCTTGGTGATGTGATGGTCAAAGCCCGCCCCGAAAGCCTTCTGCCGGTCGCTCTCCTGTCCCCAGCCGGTCTGGGCGATAATGACCGCCCCTTGCGTTTCCGGCATGGCGCGCAGGCGGCGGCAGACCTCGTAACCGTCCATGCCCGGCATGCCGATATCGAGCAGGATCACGTCCGGCTTCAGACGCTTCGCCTCGGCCAGGGCCGTCGGTCCGTCATGCGCGACGGAGGGAATATGCCCGTTCAGCTCCAGCATCCAGCGCGTCGTCTGCGCCGAATCGACATTGTCGTCGACGACCAGCACGTGCAAAGACGCCGCCCCGCCCTCGCCCGCCTGCGCCGCTTCGGGCGCCTCGCCCTCGCCGCTGGCCAGAGGCAGGGAGACGATGAACTGCGAGCCGCGCCCCACCCCTTCCGAGGCCGCCCGCGTCGAGCCGCCGTGCATCTCGACCAGTTTCGACACCAGGGCCAGGCCGATGCCCAACCCGCCCTGCGCGCGCTCCAGATGCTGATCGGATTGGGCGAACAGCTCGAACACGCGCGGCAGCATGGCCGCGTCTATGCCAAGGCCGTTGTCGCTGACCGTGATGTCGGCGACATGACCGCGCCGTGCGACGCTGAGCGCGATCTGCCCGCCCTCCGCCGTATATTTGGCGGCGTTATTGAGCAGGTTCGACACCACCTGCGCCAGCCGCGTCAGGTCGCCGTCCAGCCACAGAGGGTCGGCAGGGACGTCCAGGGTCAGCTCGTGACCGCTGGCCTCGATCAGCGGTTTCGACGCCTCGATGGCGGCGGAAATCGCGTCCTGCAACCTCATGCGCGCGCGGCGCAGGTCGATCCTGCCGCGGCTGACGCGCGACACGTCGAGCAGGTCGTCGATCAACCGCACCAGATGGGTGAGCTGGCGATCCATCATGCCGCGCACCTCCTCGGCGCGCGGCCCTTCGGGCGCTATGCGCAGGATTTGCAGGCCATTGCGGATCGGCGCCAGCGGATTGCGCAGTTCGTGCGCCAGGGTGGCCAGAAACTCATCCTTGCGCTGATCGGCCTGTTTGAGCGCCTCGGCATAGGCGCGCGATTCTTTGAGCAGGCGCATATTCTGTTCGGAAAAGGCGCGCAGGTTGTCGCGCTGCACGGCGATCTGGCGGCGCTGGGCGTAAAGCTCACAGAAGATGGCGACCTTGGAGCGCAATATGTCCGGCTCCAGCGGCTTTTCCAGAAAATCGACCGCGCCCGATTCATAACCGCGAAACCGCCTCTGCCGGTCGGTCGATCCGGCGGTCAGGAAGATGATCGGTATCCGCCGGGTGCGCGAATTGCCGCGCAGGGTCTCGGCCAGCTCGAATCCGTCCATCTCAGGCATCTGCACATCGAGCAGGGCCAGGGCGACGTCGCGCTCCAGCAGGATCTCCAGCGCGTCCAGCCCCGAACGCGCGCGCAGAATCTCCAGCCCGTCCTGCCGCAGCATCGCCTCCAGCGACAGGAGATTCTCCTCCAGATCGTCGACGATCAGGATCGGCGCGGAACTGTCGAAATGCGGCGAGGGCGTCTGGCTCATGAGGCGACCTCGCGCAACAGCTCGGCGGCGATGGCGTCCAGCGACAGGACGCGTGCGTCGGGCGCGGCCTCCAGAGCCGCCAGCGGCATGGCCGAGGCGTAGGCGCCGGCCGGCTCCTGCACGATCACCCTGCCGCCCGCCCTGGCCACGGCGCGCGCGCCGGCGGCGCCGTCCTCATTGGCGCCGGTCAGCACCACCGCCGTCAGGTTCGGGCCGTAGGCGTCCGCCGCGCTCTCGAACAGCACATCGATCGAGGGCCGTGAAAACAGCACCGGCTCGTCGCTCGACAAGGACAGGCGCCCGTCCAGTTCGACCAGCAGATGATAGTCGGGCGGCGCGAAATAGACGCAGCCCGCCTCAGCGGCGATCTTATCCTCAGCCTCGACCACCTTGAGCGCGCAGGCCTCGGCCAACAG
>DATMTF010000100.1:0-12292 GCA_035565015.1 Asticcacaulis sp.
CATAGGAGATGTTTTCCAGGGTCGGCGCACCATCGGAATAGGTGTTGTACGGCTGGATCTCGCGATAGGTCAGAGCGCGTCCGATATTGCGGCCCTGGAAGAAGACCTCCAGATCCTTGCGGATCTTGTAGTTGATCTTGGCGTCCAGGAAGCCGGTCTTGTCGCGGAAGTTCGTGCCGCCGGGGTTATACGGCGTACGAATCGTCTGACCTGAGCACTGCGCGAAGGCGGTCGGATAGTTGTTGATCGCGTTCGAGCAGGACGAGATAAAGTCGAAATAACCGGCCTGGGTCTGCCAGGCGAGACGCATATTCAGGCGGCCATTGTCGAACCACAAGGCGGCGTTCTGCGTGAAGGCGCGCTGATATTGCGGCGGAAGATTATCGCCACTGATCAGATCCTGGCTCACAGCAAAGTTCGCCGTGCTCATCTTGGTGTAGTTATAGTCGATGCCGAAGTATTTGAACTGCCACGGCAGGGCCGTGAAAGCCAGCTTGGTCGAGAATTCGATACCGCGCTGCAGACCGCCCGGGCCGTTCACGTAAGACGGAACATTGAAGTCATAGGCCGAATAGAGCTGGCCTGTAACCGGGTCTTTCGCATCGCTGCCCGCGAAGAAGTTGGCGGCAGGAAGATTGGCGGCGATCGGCTTGCCGATGATCACATTGTTGTAGAAGTAAGCAACCGAGATGTTGAAGTCGCGGTTCGGATACCATTCCAGCGACTCGTTGTGGTTGATCGCCTTATAGGGTTTCAGCGCCGGGTTGCCCGGACGGCCAGAGCAGGAATTGGTGCCGTCGGTGGTCAGGGTGTCATTGACGTCGGCGCTGTTGCGCTCATCGATCGTGCAGGTGCCGGCGGGCAGCAGGGCTGCGGCGGCAGGACGGGATACGACATGGCCCGAATAGTAGCGCGCAACCAGTTTGTTCGGAATAATCCACAGGTTGAGGTTATAGCTGGGCAGCCAGTCCGTCGTGTGATTGGAAATCGATGTGTTCGTCGAAACAGACGTCGTGAGCAGGTAGGCCGACGTATTGTGCAGCACAGGATCCCAGCCGGGCAGAACCGCCGTGTGCGCCAGGGTCAGGAAGCCGGTCGCCTCAACATCGGTTTTAACGACGCGCGTTCCGACATTGCCGTTAAAGTCCATACCGAACCAGGGCAATTCCTGATCGAAATCGACCATGAGGTACATGGCCTGGGTCTTTTCATGGAACGCATTGTGCGGTTGGCTATAAGTTTGGCCGTTAACCGTACACGACTTCATGCAGTTCAGGTTGAAGATGTCCTGATAGTTGGGAATGGACCGCTCAATAACATCCGGATTGATCAGCGGCCACGAAGCCAGCACGTCGCCCTTCTGACCGTAATCGCCCATGTAATTATAGCCGCGCGTGTAGAGCGCGCTCTGAATAAGCGTGTTCAGATCGCCAGGCGTCATGGTCATGACGCCGCCAATCGCGTTCAGGCTGCCCACCGGCTGATTGGTGGCCCCCACAACTGTGTTCGGCGCATAGCCATAATCGCAGGATTGGTTTCCGACTGCAGCAGCGGCCTGCGGCATACAGGAGCGATAGGTGACGCCCAATGCTTCGGTTGGTACGTAAATGGGAGCCGTATAGCCGTTGGCGGGATCATCTGAAGGCACATCAGCGCCGACAGAGGTGGCCGTGCCGGTCCCGGCTGCATATTGATAGCCGCCATAGCCCCAGCCATCGCCACGGTGGTTGCGCGCTTGGAGGCCCCATTGGACATCCTGAACGAAGGGCAGTTTGTTCTCAAAATCGTACTTGAGGTCGATCTTAAGCTGTTTTTCGTTGTCGTCGGACATGCGCGGCCGCCACGTCAGACTGAAATTGGGACCAAACATCGCCGACAGCGGAAGCTTGCAGGCCGAGGTGGTCGTGGCGCAATATTGCGGCTTCCCCGAAACCTGGGTGGATGTCAGGCGATTATAGGTGCCCGATTGCAGTGCGGTCGCCGCACCCGCATTATAACCAACGGCAGAGTTGACGTCCGAATATGGCAGGGTCGCAAGGTCGAAGCCGCTTGGCAGGTCGTAGGTCCACAGGCCCGACGGCGTAACGTGCATATCCACCGCGCCATAGGTGTAATTTACCGCCGTACGCAACTGCGCCTGCTGCCAGGTCGAGCCGGAGTCGCCATAGAAGAAGTCGAGCTTGACGTTCTCGTGCTTGTAATGACCGCCGACCTGCGCGGCCCATGAGGTGATCAGGGTATGGTAATGGATGGCGTCGATATTGGCATTGGCGTCGTTCAGGGTGAAGGAGGTCAGATGATGCGTATCATCGACCACGGCATTGGTAATGTCGCTTTCGACACCACAACCCGTCGTGGTTTGCGCCGTACCGGTTCCTGAAACTGTCGTGGGACAATGACCATTGGTATAGAAGCCATAACCAAGGCCGGTCGCCACTGTACGCGGCGTATTATAGACGTTGTTCGTCGAGGTGCTGGAAATCGTCGGCAGAGTTTCCGATGCATTACACACGCCTTGAATACAGACCGTGCCTTGGTTATAGGCCGGGCTGCCCAGGTTCAATGTATCGTCGCGATTATCAACGGTTCGGTTGCGGATATTGCCCGTCGCATAAAGGGTCAGGTCGTCATTGACCTTGAAGTCGAAGCGCAGTTGCGCCGCCAGGCGACGCTCATAGGCCCGCTTGGAGAAGGAGCGGATCAGGGACGGCGCATAGTCGTTCCACTGATTCAAGCACGATACCAGCTCATTGGTCTGTTCGTTCTGAGCCGTCGTCCGGTTGCTGCTTTGCGCAGAACTGCTTGATCCGGTCGCCGTGTTAATGGCCGCAAGCTGCGTTGAGTTAAGCGATGGGAAGGCTGCGAAGCAGTCCGCCTTTGTCTTGGCGTTGGCCGATTTGGTGATGATGTCGATCGGAGACAGGGAGCTGTATCCGGGAACCGTGACATTAGCGCCTGTGGCGGTCGGATCGACCAGAGCCGGATTATAGGTAAACGTCTTGTCGGCCGACTGATCGAAATCGGCATTGCGATAAGGTCCGGCATTGCCTGAGGTTTGCGGCTGTTGCGCATCCGCATTGGTCTGGGTTTCGGAATAGTCGATATTGCCGGTCATGCCGAGACGACCGCCGAAGAACTGACGGGCGAACACAGCGCTCCATTCCGGCGTCCACTGCTTCGAGATCGAATTCATCTGCTGATCGACCGTAAGCTGGAAGAATGGCTTCTTGAAATCGAGGCCGGTGCGGGTTTCGATATGCACCGAGCCGCCCAGGCTGCCTTCGGTCATGGCGGCGGTTGAGCCCTTGATCACGTCGATGCTCTTGACCATGTCGGCCGGCAGTTCGCGCAGGTCCGCGCCGCGGCCGCCATCAGCGCTGCCCGCGCCGCCGGCGATGCCGCCGCCGGTGTTCAGCGTGCTCATGCCGTCGACGTCGACCAGAGTCGATTCCATGCCCTGGCCGCGGATCGAGAAGCCCTGCCCTTCGCCGTTGTCGCCGCGGTCCAGCGAAACGCCGGCGATACGCGAGACAGCTTCATCGACATTCTTGTCCGGGAACTGGCCGATGTCTTCCGCGACGATCGAATCGGTCGCGGTCGCCGCGTGCTTCTTACGGTCAATCGAGGACCGTTGCGAAGCGCGCTGGCCGGTGACGATCACCAGAGTCGTATCGTCCGACGCCTTCTTGGCGTCCGACAGAGCCTGGGTTTGACCCGCCGTGGCCGAATTGCTGGTTTCCGCTGTTTGCGCATGCGCCAGCGTGCTGACCGCAAACAAGGCGACCAGACCCAAGGCGGTGCCGCTGGTCAGGCGGGTACGCGCACCCGTGGCGTGAACTGTCTTCTTCACCTTTTTCCTCCTGGCGCGGTTGGCCGCGCTATTGTGAATTCGATGCTGCGCCGAAACGAACACACGGCGGACGGTACGCGCGGTCGGCGCAGGTTTTCCTGTCGCTCAACTGACCGCAATTGTCCTTTGTGTCCTGTTCGGGACGCAATGTCTCAATATCGTCATCTTTCGTTGATTGATAATGACAGGTCAAGACAGTTTGTGCGCATTTGTGCGAAATAAATTGGGCAATCGATCAGAAAGACGCGCGTACGTAGCAAAAACGTCACAGCCGCCCATGCGGAAAAGCCCGAAAGCCCTTCAAATCCTGGCCTTCCTGTCGAGTCCGTAAAATGCGAGGTATAGAGCAGGCTGGCCCCGCATGGCATGAGCGCCGCCATAAAAAATGACGCCCGGCTGACACAACCGGGCGCGCATTATGATCGAATTTGATCGAATCGGTGAGTCAGGCCTTGTCGACCGCCACCGCATAGGTATGCACCGGGCCGTGCATGTTGGAATGGAAGATGATCCACTTGCCGTCCGGCGAAAAGCGCAGGTTCGGCTCCAGCCGGTAGTCGTGATCCTTCATATTGACCAGCTTTTCCGACCGCAGCACGCCGGGCCGCACCAGATCGGCGGCGTTGGGCGCGGAAACGCCGAGGTCTTCGATGATCTCCGGACGGAACAGATAGATGTACTTACCGTCCGGCGCGTGCGCGACCATGTCCGAATCGCCGCCGTCGCCCGCCATCAGCGTCCCGTCTTTCGAGACGTTGAAGTGGACCGACCATTCGTTGCGCTGCATATGATACCAGATGCGCTTGCCCGTCTTCAGATCGACATTGGCCAGCCAGAAATCCTCGCCGCGCGGGGTTTGCAGGTCGTAGAAGATTTTCGAGCCGTCCCAGTTGAAAAACTCATGCCCGGCGATCTCCATATTCATCATGCGCTTATGCATGAGTTGGTTGCCCGTCCCGTCGGTGCGGATCGTCCAGATGCGATCGACCTCATGCCACGGCCCCTCGTGACAGTAGAGCAGCAGGCCGGGATCGGTCGGCGAGAACTGCATGTGGTTGAGCCAGTCGGTCGAATGCACCAGCACCTTGTGTTCGCCACTGGCGATATTGACCGTGAAAATATCCATTGGCACATTGGCGGCCAGACGCTGCGCCATGCGATATTCCTTGGCGGCGGCGAAACTCATCGGCTTGCCGTCCGGTCCCAGCGCATTATAGCCGCCGTCCGTGCCCGCCACCTTCGGTCCCGGCTGCAAAGGCACGTCCTTATAAGCGTAGGAGCCGACCAGAAGCGTATCGTCGGCATTGACTGAGGTGACCGATCCCTTGTCCAGTGAGGCGATCTTCGTCACCTTGCCGGTATCGACGTCGATGGAGAAATAATCGTTGGTGGCCTGAGTTTTATTATCGCGGTCCTGGCTGCGCAGATGCGCATAGACGACGCGCTTCGAGGCGCCGGTCTGGAAGGCGTAGAGATTGCCGGTGTAGAGGTCTTTTTCCTCGAAGGTGTCCATATTGATCAGGCTGATGCCGTCGGCGCGGTTCATCACCATCCATTTTTCGTCCGGCGTATAGGCCGGGAAGTTGAAATACAGCGATTCCGAATGGTCCTTGCTCGACAGCCGCACAATGCGATGGCCCGTGTCGGGATCGATCCAGTCCTTGGGGATGGCTCCGCTGGCGGCCGATTTCGGCCCGGCGGGCAGGTTTTGCGCACGCGCCGCCGTCGCCGCAGCGGCGGTCAGCACAACGGCGCCCGTCAGAAAGTCGCGCTTGCTGGGGTTCATCGTCTCATCTCCTGTTTATCCTGCCTTGAACGCAGCATAGCGCCGCAGGCGTCGCTCGGAAATGAAATTATTTGATCTAAAATGATTATTATGCGGCGAGCTGGCGCTCTGACGATAGCGGGAGTGTGAAGCAGATCACGAACATCTGTGTCATCTGCGGATACCCTTTTCTGCTGTCGTCACAGCAGGCGATAGAGGCCGTTTTTTGATCCACAGATAAGCCAGATATTCAGGATCATCTCACGCTACCGCTATCGGGTCACAAGGTTTACCGCTGCATAGCTAAACGCCGGCCTTAACCCAGCCTCCACACTTCAAAATCGCTGTAGGCGGCGACCAGAGGCGCCATCTGACGGAAGCCGACGCAGCCGCCGGAGGGCGAGCCCTCCCCGCCGCCTTTCCAGCCTATGACCGGCAGGTCGTTCATGAAGAAATCCACCCCGTCGGACCGCTTTTGCAGCCGCATCCTGTACGGCGGCGAGGCGTCATCCACATCCGGCAGCGGATCGGCGCCCTGCGCCAGCATCTCAAACCCCGGAGCGCGGCGCAAATTGCACAGATGAAACGCCCGCTCTGTGGGCCAGCGGCGACGGAAATAGGCCATTGTCAAAGCCGACACATCCGAATTGGTATATTGCGCATAGACGCCATTGCGCGGCTTCAACCGCTTGTCCAGCACAGAGACTCGCTCGCCCCCCGCCAACAGACCTTGCGCGGCGAACAGAAGAATCGCCAACCCCGGCTCCTCCAGCGCCCAGAAATTCCAGCGGAATTCGACATTGTCCGGAAAGACCTCCGGGCACCAATAGACGAAGTTCGAGGCCTGCCCCTCGGCGGCGGAGCGCGCGTTTTTCAGCCGCATCCGTCCGGTGTCGAAATCGACCAGCGCCTGCCCTTCCATGACGAAGCCCGCAACATCCGAAGGCGCGCGTAACGGGTTGGCGTAGATGCGCTCGACGGCCTTGGCAGCTTGCGCATCTGAGTGTCCAGCAAGCGTCAAACCCGAAAGCGCCGCCGCGCCGCCAATCCAGGCCCGTCTGGACCATTCACGCCTCGAAATCGTCACACAATGCCTCCGCCCAGACTGGGTTTGAAGGCGCGCGTCTCCGCCTTATGGGCGCGATAGCTGGAGGCGCGGAAACAGGCGATCGGATCCAGCGCCCCGCCCTTGCGCAGGCGCGCCTCGGCCTGAGCCGGACGCATATCCATCTCGAACGCCAGGCGTAAGCTGTTATGCGCCATCATCACGTCATTATCGTTCTGATAGCGGCGCAAGGCCTCGCGATCGACGATCAGGGCGCGCGCATAGGCGGCCTGAATCGCGCGTGAAGAATTCAAAAGGCTCTCGATCGGATCGGTGACGTTATGCGACTGGTCCATCATATAGGCCGGATGGCAATGGGCCGGATCGCGCCGCTCGGCCTCGACCAGTTCGTTGAAGATCAGGAACAACTGGAACGGGTTGAGCGAACCGGCGTCGAGATCGTCGTCGCCATATTTCGAGTCGTTGAAATGGAAGCCGCCCAGCTTGCCGAAACGCGCCAGCCGCGCCACGATCATCTCGATATTGACCCCCGGCGCGTGATGACCCAGATCGACCAGACACTGCGCCTTATCGCCCAGGGTCTGCGCGCACAGGATCGAGGTGCCCCAGTCCTGAATCACGGTCGAATAGAAGGCCGGCTCATAGAGCTTGTGTTCGAGAAACACCCGCCAGTCGCCCGGCAGGGCCGCATAGACTTCGCGCATCGAGTCGAGATAACGGTCCAGCGCGTCGGTGAAATCGCTCTGGCCGGGGAAGTTGGAGCCGTCGCCGATCCAGACCGTGATCGCTTTCGCGCCCAGCTTTTTGCCGATCTCTATGCACTCTATATTATGCGCAATGGCCTGTTTGCGCGTCGCCGCGCTGGCGTGACTCAGCGAACCATATTTATAGGAGCGCTTCTGACCCGGCTGGTCCTGAAACGTATTGGAATTGACCGGATCGAAGCCCAGACCGTGCGCCTCGGTAAACTGGCGCAACTCGGCATAGTCGTCGCAGGCGTCCCACGGAAAATGCAAAGACACATTCGGCGTCATGCCGGTCAGTTGCTGCACGACCGCGCAATCCTCGATCTTCTCGAAGATATTGCCTGGCTCGCCCGGCAGCGGATAGCGCGCAAAGCGCGTGCCGCCGCTGACCGTGCCCCAGGTCGGCAGGCCGACGCTTAAGCCCATCAGCTTCTCGACCACGGCCTCCAGATCGACGCCGGTGCGCGCCAGCCGCGCGCGCAAAGCGTCGTAATCGGCGCGGTGATCGGCCAGTTGCCGCGCATTTTCCGCCGCGATAATGTCGCGCGGCACGCCGTTGATCAGGCTGTCGCTGACCGCATAACCCATGATACGCTCCCTGTCCCCGCCACGGACCCTATGGAAAAGCCGTGGTTTTCCCTCCGTTATTTCACGGAGGGCCGTCGCTTCCAAGTCAATTCCGGCGTGAGGACGGGTCATGGGGATTTAAGCCCGCGCAGCGGCGGGAGGCGATGGGCGTTCACACCCCCGTGCGCAATGCTTAACGGCATTGAACTGCGGGCGCAGGTGGATTATAGATGTCATACAAATGACAATAAGCGGCACGGATGCGACGATAACGCCAGAAATCGTCGCCTTCAATCAAAATCGCTCAAGAAACGTAAAAATAATCACCTCGAACAGGGAAGCGTACGGGTGAAAAGGGAACGCAGGGGGCGCAACGGCCCAAATTGTCTCGTCTTCGACGCCGGGCGCACCTACGCCAAGGTCAGCGTCGTCACACCGGCGGGCCAGGTGCTGGCCCAGCGCCGCGTGGCCACGCCGACCTTTGCGACGCCGCTTTACACCGCCATTGATACGGACGCCCTGTTCACCTGGCTGCTGGCGCAACTGAAAAGCTTCAGCGATTTCGGCATCGACCGCATCATCCCGGTCGCCCACGGCGCGGCCTGCGCGTTTCTCGACGACAACCTCAACCTGACGCAGCCGATCCAGGATTACGAAAGCCCCATTCCAGCGGCGTTCGCGCGCGCCTATGCGCGCCATCGCCCCGGCTTCGACGAGACCCTGTCGCCGCCCCTGCCCAAGGGCCTGAACCTCGGCGCGCAGATCTTCTGGCATCAGCAGCGCGATCCGGCTATGTTCGCAAAGGCCCGCTGGATCCTGCCCTATCCGCAATACTGGGCGTGGCGCCTGAGCGGGGCCCTGAGCGCGGAAATCACCTCTCTGGGCTGCCACAGCGACCTGTGGGCGCCGCGCCAGAACGACTTTTCCTCTCTGGCCCGCGAGCAGGACTGGGCGCGCCGTTTTCCCGCCATGCGCAAGGCGTGGGAAAGCGCCGGTCGCCTGACGCCCGAAATCGCCCGCCTGACCGGCCTGCCCGCGACGACGCGCGTCTGCGTCGGTCTGCACGATTCCGGCGCCGCGCTGGCCGCGCTTCTGGGCGGCTGGCAGCAGGACGACGACCTGCCCGCGCTTCTGTCGACCGGCACCTGGTTCATCGCCATGGCGCCGGGCGGCGGCCTCGACCACCTTCAGGCCGAGCGCGACTGCATGGGCGCGGTCGATGTCTTCGGCAACGCTGTGCCGTGCGCGCGCTTCATGGGCGGGCGCGCGTTCGAGATGATCACCGAAGGCGGCTGCGTCTCGACTCTCGACGTTGACGCCGCCACCCTGGCCGAGGTCATGCACGAGGCGGCGCTGGCCCTGCCGTCCTTCCTCGACGCGGGCGGCCCGTATCCCGGCCTGCGCGGTGAAATCCGCGGCCTGCGCAAGGACACGCCGCGCACGCGCGCCGCGCTCGGCATGCTCTATCAGGCGCTGTTGTCCACCACCTGCCTCGACATGATCCAGTGCGGACGCACGCTGCTGATCGAAGGCATGGCGGCGGGCAATGGCGTGCTGTCGGGCCTGATCGCTGCGCTGCACGACGGCCCCGTGCTGTGCAATACCGGCCCCAGCGGCGTCACGCTCGGCGCCGCCGCGCTCGCCTTTCTGGGCGAGCGGCCCATGCCGC
Organism: Asticcacaulis sp.; assembly: GCA_035565015.1. GTDB lineage: Bacteria > Pseudomonadota > Alphaproteobacteria > Caulobacterales > Caulobacteraceae > Asticcacaulis. The sequence continues at coordinate 9,664 of DATMTF010000100.1, forward strand.
GCCTGATCCACCGCCAGATTGAGCCGCTGCTGCCCGACGAGATGCGCGACTATCAGCGCATCTGGCGCGCCGCCATCTCGGCGGAAATCGCGGCCTGATCTTACCGGCCCGCCTGACAACGCTCGACAGGTTGCGGATTTTCACTTATAGATTCTGATCAGAAACAATCATAGAGTCGCGTCTTGCGCGCATTTCCGTGCGGGGTTACAACCGATTCTTCACAGATTGCCGTTATTACATATCGGCGGGCCATCCGCGCCGCCCATCAGGACCGACCCATGCATCTGCAAGACCGCTGGAAGCGCATTATCGACGAACTCAACACCGACCGCGTCACCTCGGTCGATGAGCTGACCGAACGGCTGGGCGTATCGCCCGCCACCATCCGGCGCGATCTCAACGAACTGCACGAGCTGGGCCACCTGCTGCGCGTGCGCGGCGGCGCCATGCGCGCCGAAGGCGCCGTCTATGGCGCCCGCAGCGAGGAGCGCCGCTCCGGCCTGCAATCGCAGCCCGCCTTCGCCGACAGCGTGATCACCAACGCCGCCGCCAAGCGCGCCATCGCCAGGCTGGCGCTCGACTATGTCACGCCCGGCCTGTCGATGATCATCGACGGCGGCACGACGACCTATATGATGGCCTCGATGATGGCCGACGACGCCTATCACGTCCTGACCACCTCGGTGCCGATCCTGCAATGCCTGTTCGAGCGCCCGCGCGTCAAGGTCACCGTGCCGGGCGGCGAGCTGTTCCGCGACCAGAGCATCATCCTCAACCCGTATGAAGACGGCATATTGCAACATTTCGCCGCGCGCCGCATGTTCATCGGCTGCCAGGCCCTGACGCGCAACGGCCTGATGCAGACCGACACCCTGCTGGTCCAGTCCGAACGCCGCCTGATCGAACGCGCCGCCGAGGTCATCGTGCTGGCCGATTCCAGCAAGATCGACGCCCCCGCCTCGCTCTCGGTCTGCCCGCTCAAGGACATCGACATCGTCATCACCGACGACAAGATCGACCCCAACGCCGTCCGCTGGCTCAACGCCCACGACATCGAAGTCAAAATCGCCCGCACCGACGCCGACGCCGCCGCGGCGTAAGCGGCCCGCTCAACCGATAGCGGTAGCGTGAAGCCGTGTAAGGACATCTGGCTGATCTGTGGATAGCCTTCCTGCTGCCGGCTGGGCGCGCGACCAAGATCGTTTTTGATCCACAGATAAGCCAGATATTCAGGATCACCACACGCTACCGCTATCGCTGCGAGGGGATGTCCTCCGTTTGGCGCGGCGCTGATCGTTCCGACCGGCCAGCAAAGGGCATTTGCCTTTCATGAGGCTCCGATGTACGATATATTAGTATGTTTGGAGGGCCGTTATGGCGACGTCCGTTTATCTTGGCGAGCATTTTGAGAGCTTTGCGGCCCGGATGGTGCAAAGCGGCCGTTACAACAATACAAGCGAGCTGGTGCGGGAAGGCCTGCGCATCATCGAAGAGCGTGAGCGACGGCTGGCGTCCCTGGACGCGACGCTTGAACGCAGCCGCGCAGATGTGCAGGCTGGCCGTGTCAAACCGGCGGAAGAGGTGTTTGACCGCCTGGAGGCAAAATATTTGCGAATGGCTGAGGGGAATGGGAACCTGTGAGGGTTCTTTTTTCCGAAGAGGCCGAGCGCGGACTGGAGGCGATCGGCGACTATATCGCCAAAGATAATCCTCGCCGGGCGATCAGTTTTGTGCGTGAATTGCGTGAGGCTGCGCTTGCGTTAGCCGACCATCCACAGGCTCACCCGCTTATACCGCGTTATGAGGACTACGGTCACCGCCGCAAACCCTATCGGGCCTATCTTATTATCTATACCGTCAGGCCCGACCTTGTGATTGTCGAAGCGATCCTGCACGGTTCGCAGGACTATGAGGCTTTGCTGTTTGGTGACGGATGATCGAACGCGCCGCCGAGGTCATCGTGCTGGCCGATTCCAGCAAGATCGACGCCCCCGCCTCGGTCTCGGTCTCGGTCTCGGTCTGCCCGCTCAAGGATATCGACATCGAAGTCAAAATCGCCCGCCCCGCCGCCGCCGCCGCAGCGGCTTAATATGGCCCGCTCAACCGATAGCGGTAGCGTGAACCCTTGTAAGAACATCTGGCTGATCTGTGGATAGCCTTCCTGCTGCCGGCTGGGCGCGCAACCAAGATCGTTTTTGATCCACAGATAAGCCAGATATTCAGGATCACCACACGCTACCGCTATCGCTGCGATCCTGACTTACGCGCCTCGTGGCCCATACCGGACATTAGGGGCTCCACGTCTGCGGGCGGCCCTGCGCCTTAACCTCGAGCGTTCGAAACTGAGCAGTCCGCGTTCGAAAATAGAGGTTCATATCAATATCAAAAGGGTGTGGTAGTTTTGGTCCAGCGATGCCGTGTTACCTCAAAGTCTTCGGTGCATATCTGAATTTCTTTGACCCTGTGAACTCTCAGAGAGGATGTATCAACAGTAAGGGTTTCTTCACGGTCATCGTAGTTGTTCAAATCAGTCCAACGCATGGTCGCAAAATCGAACATCTCATGTGATTTACCATCATTAATATTCTCCATTTTTGGTGGTATTTCTTCAATGACGCAATAGTCAGGT
>DATMTF010000101.1:0-2334 GCA_035565015.1 Asticcacaulis sp.
AGGGTGAAAGTACACTGAGGCCGCCAGGCCGAGGGACTTTCACCCTGAGGGTTTTACATCTGCATCGTCCAGTTTTCGACGCCCATCGAGGCCTGACGCACGGCTTCGGAGCGGGTCGGGTGCGGGTGGCAGATGCGGGCCAGGTCTTCGGAGGCGCCGGAGAAGGCCATCAGCACGCAGGCCTCGGCGATCATTTCGCCGACCTGCGGCCCCATCATGTGTACGCCCAGCACCTTATCGGTTTTCGCGTCCGCGATGAACTTCACGAAGCCGTCGGTTTCGTGGTTGATCTTGGCGCGGCTGTTGGCGGTGAAGGGGAACTTGCCGGTCTTGTAGGCGACGCCCGACGCCTTGACCTGATCCTCGGTCTGGCCGACCCAGGCGACTTCGGGGCTGGTGTAGACGACGCTGGGGACCAGATTGTAATCGACGTGACCGGCCTTGCCCGCGATCAGTTCGATGCAGGCGACCGCGTCCTCTTCGGCCTTGTGCGCCAGCATCGGCCCAAGGATCACATCGCCAATGGCCCAGACGCCCGGCGCCGAGGTCTTGAAGTGATCGACGGGGATAAAGCCGCGCTTGTCCGGCGTGACGCCGACGGAGTCAAGGCCGAGGCCCTGCGTAAAGGGACGGCGACCGATGGCGACCAGCACCACGTCGGCGCTCATTTTTTCAGCGGCGCCGCCCGCGGCGGGCTCAAGCGTCAGCTCGACGCCCTTGGCGCCCGGCTTGGCGGCGGTCACCTTCGTGCCGAGCTTGAAGGTCATGCCCTGCTTTTCCAGCGTGCGCTTGAAGGCCGCAGCGACCTCGGTGTCCATGCCCGGCGTGATGCGGTCGAGGAATTCCACCACCGTGACCTGCGCGCCGAGACGACGCCAGACCGAACCGAGTTCGAGGCCGATAATGCCCGCGCCGATCACCACCAGCGACTTCGGCACGGCGGGCAGGCTCAGGGCGCCGGTCGAATCGACGACCTGTTTCTGATCGACCTCGACGCCCGGCAGCGGAGTCGGTTCGGAGCCGGTGGCGATGACGATGTTCTTCGCAGTCAGGGTTTGCGCCGCGCCGTCATTGCCGGTGACCGTGACCTTACCGGCGCCCGCGATCTGGCCGCGACCGATAAAATAGGTCACCTTGTTCTTCTTCATCAGGAATTCGACGCCCTTGGTCAGGGCGGTGACGCTGTCCGATTTGGACTTCATCATCTGGCCGAGATTGAGCTTGGGCGCGGGTACTTCGATGCCGATATTGGCGAATTCATGCCCGGCGGCTTCGAATAGCTCCGAAGCGTGCAGCAAGGCCTTGGACGGCATGCAGCCGACGTTCAGGCAGGTGCCGCCCAATGTGCCGCGATATTCAACAATGGCGGTCTTCAGACCCAGTTGGCCTGCGCGCACCGCCGCATTATAGCCGCCCGGCCCGCCGCCGATGATGACCACGTCAAAATTCAGATCGTCAGCCATGTTATGGCCCTTTCCAACTTAAATTCCTGCCGCACAAAGATCGCAAGCGCGGCGCCTGCCTTGTCTGAAATCGCCCCGCAGACAGGACTGCGGGGCGAAACGGCGTCCCGATCAGACGTCGAGGATGAAGCGTTGCGGGTCTTCCAGGCCTTCCTTGACCTTGACCAGGAAGGTCACGGCTTCCTTGCCGTCGACGATACGGTGATCGTAGGACAGGGCCAGATACATCATCGGGCGCGCCACGACCTGACCGTTCACCACCATCGGGCGCTGCACGATATTGTGCATGCCGAGGATGCCCGATTGCGGCATGTTGAGGATCGGGGTGGACATCAGCGAGCCGTAAATGCCGCCATTGGTGATGGTGAAGGTGCCGCCCTGAAGCTGGTCGATGGAGAGCGTGCCGTCGCGCGCCTGCTTGCCGAGGGCCGCGATGCCCTTTTCGATACCGGCCAGCGACAGGGTGTCGACGTCGCGCAGCACCGGCACGACCAGGCCCTTTTCAGTGCCGACCGCGATGCCGAGATCATAGTGGTTCTTGTAGATGATGTCCGTGCCGTCGATCTCGGCATTGACCGCCGGGATGTCTTTCAGCGCGGCGACCACGGCCTTGGCGAAGAAGGACATGAAGCCGAGCTTGACGCCGTGGCGCTTCTCGAACACGTCCTTATAGGCGGTGCGCAAGGCCATGATCGTCGTCATGTCCACCTCGTTGAAGGTGGTGAGCTGCGCGGCGGTGTTCTGCGATTCCTTCAGGCGGCGGGCGATGGTCTGACGCAGGCGCGTCATCTTCACGCGCTCTTCGCGCGGGCCGACCGCGCGCGGCGCGGCGGCGACAGGCGCGGGCGCCGGGACCGGAGCCGAAGCGACC
>DATMTF010000102.1:0-8336 GCA_035565015.1 Asticcacaulis sp.
GCTGTCCGAATCGAGACGGAGCCGCTCATAGCCATTCAGTCCCTTGGTGAGGACAAATGAGCTATCAACGATCCAGTCAGAGTTTTTACCGCCAAGACCGGAGGGATCGTAGGTATAGGCGCCGCTTTGGCCCGACTTGTCCGTGACCGTAAATGTCTTTAAGAACTGCTTTTCCGGCTTGTTGCGCAGGGTGCGGCCGATCAGCAGATCGAACGAACGGCCGCTGTTGAAGGTCACGCTGGTGCGCAGGCCCAGATTGGCGCGGGCGCCGCCTTCATAGACGTCGAAGCCGGGCGCCTTGTTGATCGCGAACAGGGTGGTTTCGTCGAACTCGACGCTCTGGCTGTCTTCGTTAGGCTGATAAGGGTTCTGCTGCGCGTCGGGCGAGACCAGGAATTCGCCGATCGGTTCGACCACGACCGTCGCGCCGCTGAACTTGCGCAGCAGCGGATAGCTGACCTTGACGCCCGCTGTGGCCAGGTCGCGTGAAATGGTGACATCATCTTTAGCGAGGAGTAGATTCGTCTTTGATAAGCCATAGAGGCGATATTCGTCATGGCGTAAATCAAGCACTGGCCCCCAGCGTAAGCCGCCGCGCGTCGTCATGCCTCCGCTATAGTTGACGCCGATGCTGCCACGCACGCTATCAAACCCATTGCTTTCGTTGTTGGTATAGTTCCCGTAATTGGGAAATAGGTCTGGTAGCGTACCGGCACCGATTTTTTTATGCTGCAAACCGAGTGCATTAAGCGAGAAGGTCAGTTGTCCTCCCAGGATACGCGCGCGCGGCGACCAGTAGCCTTCGATCATCGGCGCAATGACGGGATAGAGGCCGGAATCCGTCGTGTAGGGTTGCACCGCGTTGTCATTGAGAATGCCTGGGGCTGTGTAGGCATCCAAATAGCCTGCAATTTGCAGGCTTTGGAAGCTCGCCATCGTGACGGCGAAATAGCTGTTCGGCGTTTGCCGGATCAGGTTGAGTTGGCTGATCAGTTGACGATCATCGACGGAGAAATCGCCAACCTTATCGAAGGCGCCGTCGATATTGTAACGCTCGAAAAAGTTGGCGTACGTGCCCCCGCTAGGAAACGGATTTAAGTTACCCCCACTAGAGTTGTCACGATAACTTCCCGCCGCAAAATCATCCTTCACATGCTGCGCCGTGAAGTTCCAGCGCCAGTGATCGTTGATCTTGAAGGCGCCGTCGGCCAGGATGTAGTCGCGGATTTCCGCCGGCCCGATCTTGTTGCCGTGGTTGTCGAAGAAGGATTCGTTGGTCACGCCGCCGCTGATGTGCAGCAGGCCGGAATAGAAGTTGCGCTGATAGTCGAGATTGAGCAGCGGCGCGACGCTGGCGTTCATCTGAGGACTGATGATCAGTTGCTGGTAGGGCGAGATCGACCACAGATAGGGCTGCTCATACGAAAAGCCGCGCTTGCGGCCAAAGGAGATCTTAGGCTCCAGAAAGCCCGAAGCGCGGTCCAGCGTCGGGTCCGGCGTCCACATATAGGGCATATAGACGACCGGCACGCCTTGCAGGCGCAGGATGGCGTTCTGATAATAGACCATCTTCTGGTCCTTGCGCTGCGTAACGCGCGACGCCTGGATGGACCAGCTTGGCTCCTGGGTTTTGCCGTGCGCGACGCAGAGGTCGCAGGGCGTATAGATCACATTGGTCAGTTCGTTGGTGTTCGGGTTGATCTGCTCGACCTTGCGCGCGAACACCTTGGCGTTGTCGCGACTGATGGCGGCGAAATTGTAGCTGACGCCCGACTTCATATTGTCGTCGTATGTGATGGAATCGGCGAATTGAACCGTGCCGTCGTCGTCGATCGTGCGGGTATGTCCCGTCGCCACAGTGACGCCAGTGTCGGAATTGTACTGGACCTGATCGGCGTTGATCGTGCGGTCCTTGTAACGCATTTCGACGGCGCCGGTGGCGACGAACTGGTTCTGCGCCGGGCTTTCGACCTGATCTGCCTCGACATAGGCCGCGCCGGGTTTCAATCCGTCCGGGCCAGGCTGGTCCGACTGCGCAGCCTTGCTTGGGTTGGCGCTGACTACAGGAGGCGACCGGGTTTGCGCAGCGGCGGCCATGGCCAGTTCGAACGATAACTGCATGCCGGTATGGTCGCCGCCCGCTTCGGCGGCAGGCAGTGGCGCGGCGTGGGCCGCGCCCACACAGGCCGCGCTCATCGCCATGAAGGACACCAGTCCGGCGCTCAGGTTCGGGGAGTACCGCTTCATCATCGCCCTAAAGAGATTCATGCCAGGGTTTGCGCCGTCCACGCCGGCAGGCATGTGACATAGCACAGTTTCGTCTTATACGCTGCGCGCGCCGCCATGAGCTATCCATCTTCCGTATAAACAAGCAATGTCATCGCGGCGAGCATGGCCAGTACGGAGGGCGACCATCCGGCCAGCGCGACGGGAATCACGCCAGCCTTGCCCATTGAGGCAAACAACTGATTAACGAAGAAGATGACAAAACCGAGGCTGACGCCGGAAATCACCAGCCGCGTCATGCCGCCGAGGCGCATCAGGCGTAAGGAGAAGGCGGCGCCCAGCATGGTCATGGCCGCGAACATCAGCGGCGTCGATAACAGCTCGTGCAGCTTCAGCTCATAGAGCGCGGTCGAGGCGCCGGAGGCGTAATTGCGCGCTATCAGGCCCGGCAACTGCCAGAAGGCGACCGACTCGGTGCTGGCATAGGTTTTGAACGCCTTTTGGGGATCAAGATTGGAGTTCAGGCTAAGAACGTCATAGGCCTGAACCGGCTTGTCCAGTGTGTATTCGCGCGCATTGCGCAGCAGCCAGTGACCGGGGTTCAGGTCAGCGCTGTCGGCGTCCACGCGCTCATCGAACTGGGGGCGGCCCTTATCGGTGACGTTGTAGATCCAGAAGGTGACGCCCTTCAGGCGATGCGCAGGCCCCGTGTGCTGCGATTCGGCGCGAATGATCATCTGCTGGGTGTTGTCGCCCTGACGCATATACACAGCTTGCGCGCCTGCGGTGGCGAGGTCCACCGGATTGGTGACGCGGTCATAGGCGTCGCTCAGATGTGAAGCGACCGGGTTCAGAACCGTCAGGGTGGCGACGCCGAAGGCGAAGGCCATGACTGTGGCGGGCAGGATAAAGCGCCAGGCCGAGACGCCCGACGCGCGCATGGCGATCAGCTCGGAATGGCGGTTGAGGCCGATAAAGGCCAGAATCGCGCCGAACAGGAAGGCGAAGGGTAAAAGGATCAGAATGGTGCTGGGCGATTTTTCCAGCACCAGGCCGATAATCGAAACGCCGGACAGATCGGCATTGCCGACCAGGGTGCGCGAAATCTCGACATAGTTGACCAGCAGGATCAGGCACGACACCACGGCCACAGCCGCGCCGAACATGGCGATGCAGGTGCGCAGCACATAGGTTTCCAGTCGGCTCTTGCACCAGGGATTGAGGGCGGACAGAACGGCGTTCAGCATCTTGGCGTCCCCCTATGTCAACGGCTGCAACTGGCCGGAAGCGCCAATCGCGGTCAGGCCGCCGCCGGTGGCCAGCATACGGTCGCGCTTGCGGATGGCCTGGACGCACAGATAGATGGGTAAAAGCGGCACAGCATATTGCAGAATGTTCAACGGCGCTGCGCTGGCGCATACAGAAGTGACAACGATGCCGAGGATGCGTGTGCCGCCTGCGGCGGCGGCGGCGATGGCGATGCGGCGCCCATAGCCGTTGCGGCTGAAGCCGCCGCCCATGACGGCGAGCAGGGCCAGCATCAGGAAGCTCAGATTGTAGAGCGGCGAGGCCAGGCGCGCATGGCCTTCGGCGTAGAGCTTGCGCCAATTGCCGCGCTCCCAGTCGCCGCCGATTCCGGGCAGGGACAGATTCGGGAAGAACAACTCGTGCATATAGCGGTCGCTTTCCTTGAACTGCAGGAAGTCGTCCGTGGCGAAATAGGGGGTGATGTCGATGCTGTATTCGTCGAAGGTCGTATGGTCGAGCGCGCCTTGGTCATTGACCTGTTCGGTCGAGCCCTGACGCATGACAAGATAGGACAGACCGTCCTGCTTGATGATGCGGCCTTCGTGCGCGGCGTAGGTGCGGTCATGGCCCGCCGTCGCCGGGGTGCGGATGAAGATGTCCCGCAACAGGCCGTTCTGGTCGATGCGCTTGACATAGATGGTCAGGCCCGACGCCGAGGTCGAGAAGTCGCCCTCCTTAACCAGGGTGGCGACCAGATCGTTCTTGATGTCGTACAATTCATGGCGCATGGCGCGTGCGGTCAGCGGCTGCAGGAACAGATTGGCGATCAGGCTGATCAGGGTGAAATAGACGCCGATGCGCACGATGGGGTAGGCGATGCGCGCCAGCGACATGCCGCTGGCGTAGGCGGCGGTGAATTCATACTCGCCCTGCAGCCGCGTCAGCGCGACCAGTCCGCCGACAAACAGGGCGATGGGAAAGATCATGCCCGCCAGTTGCGGCAGGGACAGAAGCGTGATGCGCAGGAAGGTCCAGGTGTTCTGGCCGCGCTCGACGACGAGATCGAATTGCGACAGGGACTGGCTGAGCAGCGCAATCGCCGTCAGGGCGGCGACGGCGCCCAGCACCGGCGTCAGAGTCTGACGGAATATATAGCGGTCTAGGGTGCGCATTGCGTTAAGGCGTGACCTGTGCGGCGTCGTGTTCCGCTCCCTTTTGACCGCTTACGCGGTTAATTACAAGCCGCCCCGTCGCGCCGCACAAATTTTGTGCGCAAGCACGGCGCCGCGCTCGGCGCACGGTCACAATATCGCGAAACCATTTGCAAAAGAAACAGCCGTCGCCTAGGTCAGGAGACACGTTTCCGCAGACCTCACTCAAGGAGTCGCATCCTATGCCGTCGCCAGATTACCGCCTTGCCGCCGCGCCCGCCGAGCACACCCTTCTGGCCGTCATTCTGGGCGAGGGCGAGACGCCCAGCGCCGGTTTTTCCAAGCTGGACAAGGCGCTGGCGGATGACGTTCTGGCGCAGCTCGCCATGCTCGGCTTCAAGGGCGCGCGCGGCAAAGCGCAGATTGTGGGGCGGCCCGCGGGTCTCACGGCGGCGGGACTGGCGGTGGTTGGCGCGGGCGATGTGAAGACACTGGACGCCGCCGCCATGGAGACATTGGCCGCCGGTCTTTTTCATGCGGTCAAGGCGTCGGGCTTCGCCAGTCTGAGCCTCGATCTCAGCGGCTTTGCGCCGGATGTGGCGGCGCAGGCCTATTTAGGGCTGCAACTGGCCGGATACCGTTTCGATAAGTATTTCGGGCAGGCCAAGCTGGACAAGGCGCCGGGGCTGAAGACGGTCACTGTGGTCTGCGATGACCCGGCGGCGGTCGAGGCGGCGTTCGCGCCGCTGGCGGCGCTGCGCGACGGAATCTTTTTCGCCCGCGATCTGGTGTCGGAGCCGGCCAATGTGCTGTATCCGCAATCCTACGCCGACCGTCTGAAGGGGCTTGAGGGCGTCGGCCTGAAGGTCGAGGTTCTGGGCGTCGCCGAGATGCAGAAGCTGGGCATGAACGCGCTGTTGGGCGTCGGTCAGGGCAGCGCGCGCGAATCGAAGCTGGTCGTCATGCAATGGACAGGCGGCAAGGACGGCGACGCGCCGGTGGCCTTTGTCGGCAAGGGCGTGACCTTCGACACCGGCGGCATTTCGATCAAGCCCGCCGAGGGCATGGAGGATATGAAGTGGGACATGGGCGGCTCGGCCGCCGTGGTCGGAACCCTGATCGCCCTGGCCGGGCGCAAGGCGAAGGTCAACGCCATCGGCATTGTCGGCCTGGTCGAAAACATGCCCGACGGCAATGCGCAGCGTCCGGGCGATGTCGTCAAGGCGATGTCGGGGACGACGATCGAGGTGATCAACACCGACGCCGAGGGCCGTCTCGTTCTGGCCGACGCGCTCTGGTACTGTCAGGACCGCTTCAAGCCGCAATTCATGATCGATCTGGCCACCCTGACCGGCGCCATGATCATTGCGCTCGGCACCGATTACGCCGGGGTGTTCAGCAATAATGACCAACTGGCCGAGCGCATCGGCGCGGCGTCGAAGACGGCGGGCGAGAACACCTGGCGCATGCCGTTGCCCAGTCAGTACGAAAAGCAGATCGATTCCAAGATTGCCGACATCCGCAATATCGGCGGGCGTCCGGCGGGGTCGATCACGGCGGCCCTGTTCCTGCAGCGTTTCGTCAACGGCCTGCCGTGGGCGCATATGGACATCGCCCCGACCGCCTGGACCAATGAGCAGCGCATTCCCAGCGTGCCGGAAGGCGCGACCGGCTTTGGCGTGCGCACGTTGAATCAGCTTGTGGCCAGCTATTACGAAGGCTGATCATGCCGAACGGCGATCTCGAAGCGGACGCGGCGTCCGGGCCGGAATTCTGGTTCTACCATCTGGAGAGCCGGTCGCTGGCGCAGACCCTGCCTGAGCTGCTGGAGCGGACGCTGCAACGCGGCTGGCGCGCCTATGTTCACGGCGCGGACGATGAGCGGCTTGAGGCGCTGAACGCCCATCTGTGGACCTATGCCCCGGCTTCGTTTCTGGCGCATGGGCTGGAAAGCGAGCCGAACGCCGCGCAGCAGCCGGTCCTGCTGGGCGACAGCGGCAGTTTAAGCAATGCGCCGGACGTTTATCTGTCGGTCGCGCCCGTAAATTTGCCCGATTCCGGCGCTATGGCGTCCTTACAGCGCTGCCTGATCGTGTTTGAAGGCGGCGATGACGGTCATCTCGGCTGGGCGCGGTCGCTGTGGAAGCAGTTGAAGGGCGAGGGGCGCAGGCTGGCCTACTGGAAGCAGAACGATAACGGCAGATGGGAGAAGATACAGTGATCAGGGTGACGACGATCGCCGCAGGCGCGGCGGGATTTGCGGCGGGACTGATGATTCTGGCGGGATGCGCTTCGACATCGCCCGTGTCTTCGCCGGACGCGTCGCCGCCGTCGCCGCGACCGTCCATGCCGGTTCCGGTTCGTCCCGCGCCGACGCAGGAAACGCCTGCGCCCGCGCCGCAACTCAAGCCGATGGCGGACGATCAGTGCGGCGCGCAAGCCCTGCAATATCTGGTCGGTAAGCCGCGCACCGATATTCCGGTGCCGCTCGATCCGTCGATGCGCCGCGTTGTCTGCTCGACCTGCGTGGTGACGCAGGAATATCGCGCCGACCGTCAGACCATCACCTTCAATTCGGACACCGGACTGATCACATCGGTGAAATGTGGCTAGATAGCCGCAACCGTTCGTGGCATCCTATCGTCCGCTGATTGCAGAGCCGAACGAATCACAAGCGTGCGGCGGCGCGGTTTGGAGACGCTATGGACAAGATACGCATTGCGGAGGGGCGCCCGGCGGAAATTCTGCTGATCGACGACAATCGCGGCGACGCCCTGCTGGCGGCGCACGCTTTTCGCGAGGCGCGGGTCGCGACGAATCTCAGCATGGCGTCAACGGGGGAAATGGCGCTGACGCGTCTGCGCGGCGAGGGTGAATATGCTGGCGCCGCGCGTCCGGACCTGGTGCTGCTGGACCTGCAATTGCCGCGTATGAGCGGTCTCGACGTGCTGAATGCGATCAAATCGTCCGCAGATTTAAGACACATTCCGGTGATCGTCATGTCGAATTCAGGCAATCTTACCAATATTGCCAGATGTTACGACCTGCACGCCAACGCCTATGTCGCCAAACCCGGCGATCTGACCAGCTTTCGGGCGGCGATCGCGATGATCGAGCAGTTTTTCTTTATGCTGGCGGTGCTGCCGCCGGCGGGGGCGGCGAAGCGGGAAGGAGTCGATGCGCATGCATGATGATCTGGTGACGGCCAGAACGACCACCGACGCCGAGGAGGAGTTTCGCGACTTCGCCTATATCGTCTCACACGATCTGGCCGGGCCGGTGCGCTCGATGGTGGCGTTCTCGCAAATCCTGAAAGAGCAGATCGGCAAGACGATCACCGATGACGATCAATTGCATCTCGACCTGATTGTTGAAAGCGGACAGAAGCTCAGCGAGATGATCCAGGGCCTTTTGGCCTTTTCGCGCCTGAATACGGTGCCGCGCGTTTCGACCGTCTGCGATCTGGAGATCGTGCTGGCGCGCTGTTACATGGAGGCGCAGCCGCGGCTGGACGCCACCAAGGGCGTGCTCAACTATCCGCGCATGCCGGAAATCACCGCCGATCCGGGGCGGATGTTCACCCTGTTCTACGCGCTGATCGACAATGCGCTGAAATTCCGCAGCGAGGCGGCGCCCGATATTCGCATTCAGGTCGAGGAAAAGGCCGATTTTTGGCAGTTTCGCATATCGGATAACGGTATCGGGATTGAT
>DATMTF010000103.1:0-1734 GCA_035565015.1 Asticcacaulis sp.
GGAGACCTCCTGATGCCGAATGAGCCGAAACCGGCCTTTACCGCACCCCGACTGCTTTTGTTTGAATATTCCGAGCTGAATCCGGCTTTGCGGGAGAATCCGCACGCCATTTTCGATCCTCAGCGCGCGGAGCGTCCCGTCGAGCATGACGGCATGATCCCGGCGGCGCTGATCTCGTCCTACGCCTATGGCCGCGAGGCGCTGCTGGATTCATCCCTGTCGCGTAATTTCAATGACGCGGCGCCGGAAAACCCGGTGATCGCCAATGTCCGCCGCCTGAGCCAGGCGGTCGAGGCCGAGTTCGGCAAGCCCGACTCGATGCTGACGCTTGACGATCCCGACCATGGCCGCGTGCGTGGCGTGGTCGCCGAGGCGTTTCTGAAACGCGCCGCCCGGTCGCAGGATCTGGTGGCGCGCATTATCGACGAACGGCTCGACGCCTTGGCGCAGACCGAGGGCTTCGATGTCGTCGCCGACTATGCGGGCGAGATTCCGATCCGCGTTCTGGGGACGCTGCTGGGCGCGTCGCAGGACCGGCTTGACGATCTCAAGGCGTGGACCGAAGCCGGTCAGGTCGCCTTCGATCCGACCAAGTCCGCCGAGGCCGAGCAATTGGCGCTGGAGGGGCGTCGCGGTATTCTCGGCTATTTCCGCGAGTTGATGGCGGAGCGCCGCGCCGCGCCGCAGGACGATCTGGTCAGCGACCTGCTGGCCGCCAAGGATAATGGCGCGCCGATCGACGACAATGAAATCCTGCATAACCTGTTCGCCCTTTTGGTGGCCGGGCATCTGACCACGGCGGACCTGATCGGCAATGGCGTACATCTGCTGCTCAGCCACCCCGAAGCGCGGCAGGCGATCGCCGAAGATCCGAAGCGCATTCAAAGCGCGGTCGAGGAAATCCTGCGCTATGAGCCGCCAATCTCGTTCACCGCGCGCTTCGCCAAGGCGGGCGGCGATATCGGCGGCTGTCCCTATCACAAGGGCGATGCGCTGGTGGTCAGCCTGATCTCGGCCAATCGCGACGATAACCGCTTCGACGACCCGCACCGCTTCGACATCGCGCGCAAGCCGAACCAGCACATGACCTTCGGCGCCGGCGCGCATATCTGCATCGGCGCGCCTCTGGCCCGCATCGAAGGCCAGATGGCCATCGGCGGACTGTTCGAGCGCTTCCCGAACCTGCGCAAGGCTGACGAGTCCGCCCCCGACTGGCGCGTGGTGCCGGGCGTACGCGGTCTGGCGCGGCTGGATGTGAAGATCGCTTGATTTTTAACGGAGTCGGACTGATATTAGGCGCATGGACACAAAGCCGCACACATCGTTGAAGCGCGAGGACCACACAGGACAGTTTACGACATATCGTAAACCCTCGATTCTGGGCGTGACTAAGGATGGCGTCAAGATTTTGCGGCCCCGGCATAAGCCGACGAACTTCACCCGACAGGAAGTGCGTGAGGCCGTGGCCAAGGCGCTCAGTCAAAGCGCCTAGGCATGAATTCCGAAGATGTGTTCATCAATTGTCCGTTTTCAGCGGACTATGATCGCTTCTTCAAGGCTACGATCTTTACGGTTATCCGAAGCGGTTTCAATCCACGTTGCGCGCGCGAAGACGATGATGGCGGCGATGTGCGCATAGAAAAGATTTGCCGGATTATTGAAGATTGCAAATACGGCGTCCACGATATTTCCAAAACGGAACTGGATGCGGATTCGGGTCTGCCGAGATTTAAC
>DATMTF010000104.1:0-7852 GCA_035565015.1 Asticcacaulis sp.
GGCGGCCAGAAAGCCGGGGTCTTCGACCACCGCGCCGCAACTGAGCATATATTGCCCCGGCGCTTGCAGCTTGAAGGCGGCGGGAACCAGCGGCAGGGCCAGCTCCTGACCGGACTTGCCGCCGACCAGGGACAGCACAAAACCTTCGTCGCGATTGGCGCGGATCAGCATACCGGCCATGATCTCATAACTGAGCAACTGGTCGTCCGGTCCGATCCGGTTCAGCCGCACCAGAATCAGCGTGTTGCGCGCCGCATGCAGCACCGGATGGTCGCGCTCGGCGAACAGATCGGGTTGCAGTTCGTTCCAGCGCTTCATGGTCAGCGCTTCATGACTTGATAAATGCGAAGCGCGCCATCCGTCCCTGCGGCGTTTCAACCTCTTCGGTGAACATGCCGAGCGGCCTGACCCACAAAACCGCCTCGCCCGCTGTCTGACCTTCCGGCGCGTACAGCACCAGACTTTCCTCGGTCTCAGAATGGCGCACCGTGCCGAAGACGCGATAGGTCTTGCCCTTATAATGGCGATAAAGGCCGCGCGGCAGGTCGCTTTTGTAGAACGAGGTTGTTATGTCCATGTGCGATCCCTAGATGGATTCTCTCAACTCCTCCAGCCAGGGTCAGGTCAAATGCAGCGCGTTCTTATCATCGCCGGGTCCGATTCGTCGGGCGGCGCGGGCATTCAGGCCGACATCAAGACCGTGACCTGCCTCGGCGGCTATGCGATGACCGCGATTACGGCCCTGACAGCGCAGAACACACTGGGCGTTTCCGGCGTCCTGCCTATCGCGGCGGACTTTGTGCGCCAGCAGGCCGACGCCTGTTTGGACGATATCGGCGCCGATGCGATCAAGACCGGCATGCTGGGCGATGCGTCAATGATTGATTGCGTGGCGGAAATCATCGAAAAGGCCGGGGTCTTCACCGCGGTCGATCCGGTCATGGTCGCCAAGGGCGGGCATCCGCTGCTGGCGGCGCAGGCGGTTCATACGCTGAAAACCCGCCTGCTGCCGCTGGCCGACCTTTTGACGCCCAATACGCCGGAAGCCGAGGCGCTGACCGGCCTCAGCATCGTGAGCGAGGTCGATATGCGGGCCGCCGCCGAGGCCCTGCTCGATCTCGGCGCCAGGGCTGTGCTGATGAAGGGCGGGCATCTGGATACGGGCGCGGAGGTCGTCGATCTGCTGGTCACGCGCGAGGCGGTTCATCGTTTTACAGCGCCGCGCGTGGAGACGCGGCACACGCACGGCACAGGCTGCACGATGGCGTCGGCCTGCGCCGCCCTGATGCGCGAAGGCCGTCCGCTGGCGGAAGCGGTCGGCCTGGCGAAGGACTATATTGGCGGGGCGATTCTGATGGCGCCCGGTCTGGGGCAGGGGCATGGGCCGCTGCGTCACAACTGGCTGCTGTGAGGCCGAAGCGGCGCGGGACGGGGGAGCGCCCCGCGCCTTCGGAGCCAGGTTCAGGATTAACGACGGTTTCCGTCGTGCGCCTGAACGCGGATCTGACCATTCAGAACATCGAGCTTGCCGTTCAGGGTGGCGATCTCCGACCGGGTCAGGCCGCGACGCTCATAGGAACGCTTCAGGCGGGCGATGGCGTTCAGCTTGGTTGTCAGGCGGCTGGCTTCGCGCGGGCTCAGGCGATGCGTGCGCTCGCCCATGCGGATGTCATTGCGCAGGTTGGCGATACGGGCGTCGATCTGGCCGGCGGCGCGCATATCCATCTTGACGGCGACGGGGCGCATCGGCGCGGCGGAGGCTGTGGCGGGGATGGAGACGGCGCCTAAGCCTGCGGTCATCAGAATGGCGGCGGCGATCAGCGACTTGGTGGTCATTTGCGTTTTCATGGTCTGGCTCCTTGGTTTGTGCCTCGCTGCTCATCAGCGATGACGCCACATTCGCATGCGGCGGCTGAGCCGTTCCTGAACCGTGCGTTTCAAGCCATGTTCATGTTGCGAGCGTGAAAAAGCCGCAATCTCCGGCCCACGCCTGATTTTGTAAGGCGGCGATAAGTTACAGCGCCGACATCGACCTCAGCGAGGTTCTGCGCGCAAAAATTATTTTGAAGTTTTTTTCGATCCGCGTCGGCGCAAAAAAGGCTTGCCCGTACGGATATGAAAGCGCATAGGCGGCGCAAGAAAACGCCAGATCCTTCCTGTACCTGATCCTGCCCTAAGGAGTCTCTGATGACGACCGCCGCCCCGCAAAAGCCGCCGCGTCAGCCCGAACGTCCGTGGTTCTCGTCTGGTCCGACCTGCAAGCGTCCGGGCTGGACCGTCAAGGCGCTGGAAAGCGCGCCGGTGGGCCGCTCCAACCGTTCCAAGGTCACGGTGGGCCGCATCCAGCAGGCGCTGGAGCTGACACGTTCGATTCTGGAAATTCCTGAAGATTATAAGGTGTTTCTGATGCCGGGTTCCGACACCGGCGCGTTTGAAGCGGCGATGTGGAACCTGCTGGGCCAGCGCAAGGTGCAGTTGCTGGCGTTTGAGAATTTCGGCGAGCTGTGGGCCGACGACGCGGTCAAGCACCTGAAACTGGACGCCGAGGTGCTGAAGGCGCCCTATGGCCGTCTGCCGGACCTGGGCAAGATCGACCCGGAGGCCGATCTCGTCTTTCCGTGGAACGGCACGACCTCGGGCGTGCGCGTGCCGAACGGCGACTTTTTGAAAGGCCATAAAGGCTTGGTGCTGTGCGACGCCACCTCGGCGGCCTTCTGCATGGAGCTGCCGTGGCTGGATCTGGACGTTGCGACCTTCTCGTTCCAGAAGGCGCTGGGCGGCGAGGCGGGCATCGGCGTGCTGGTGCTGTCGCCGCGCGCGGTCGAGCGTTTGAACACATGGGACTCGGGCCGCGCCATTCCGAAGGTGCTGCGCCTGAAAAAGGGCGCGCAGGCGGACGATAAGACGCTGGGCGGCGATGCGATCAACACCTTTTCGTTCATGGTGATCGAGGACTATCTCGACGCGCTGAAATGGGCGACGTTTGAGGGTGGTCTGTCGGGGCTGGTCCGGCGCTGCAATAACAATTTCGACGCCCTGGCCGAATGGGTTGAGGCGACGCCTTGGATCGACTTTGTCGCTGAACAGGCCGATCAGCGTTCGACCACCTCAGTGTGTCTGAAGTTCGTCGATCCGCTTGTGACGGCGCAGGCTTCCGAGGTTCAGGCGAAGCTGGCGGCGAAGATCGCCTCGCTGCTGGAGATCGAAGGCGTGGCGTTCGACCTCAACGGCTACCGCGCCGCCCCGCCGGGCCTGCGCGTCTGGTGCGGCTGCACGGTCGAGACGGACGATATCGACGCCCTGCTGCCGTGGCTGGACTGGGCCTATGCCGAGGCGTTGGCGGCTCTGAAGGCGGAAGGCCTGGTCGGGGTTTGAAACCGTCCGTCGACGGGGTAAAAAAACAGGTTACACGCCCTGATTCCTGCTCTATAGGGTGCTACCCGTGAAATCCGGGCCGTGTGCGGCCCTTCAGTGTGGCCCTATCCCGCAAATCCGAACGCTCATGGCCTGTCCGGCCGAGCGTCGCCTTGCGCGGGGGCCTTTCTTTTTGCGGGAGTTTCCCTTGGCGAATGTGACGGTGATTGGCGCTCAATGGGGCGATGAGGGCAAGGGCAAGCTGGTCGACTGGCTGTCCAATCGCGCCGATGTCGTGGTGCGCTTTCAGGGCGGGCATAATGCCGGTCATACGCTGGTCGTGGACGGCAAGGTTTACAAACTCAGCCTGTTGCCGTCCGGCGTGGTGCAGGGCAAGCTGTCCGTCGTCGGCAATGGCGTGGTCATCGACCCGTGGGCCCTGTTCGCCGAGATTGCGCGTGTGGAGGCGCAGGGTCTGAGCATCACGCCGGATCTTTTGGTGATCGCCGACAATGCCTGCCTGATCCTGCCGATTCATTCCGAACTCGATCTGGCGCGCGAAGCCGCCGCCGGCGCGGGCAAGATCGGCACGACGGGACGCGGCATCGGTCCGGCCTATGAGGATAAGGTGGGCCGCCGCGCCATCCGCGTCGCCGATCTTGAGGATTTCGACGCCCTGGGCGCCAAGATCGACCGGCTGCTGGCGCACCACAATCCGCTGCGTCAGGGGCTGGGCCTGCCCGAAGTCGATGTCGCGGGCCTGCTGGGCAAGCTGAAAGAGATCGCGCCGCGTCTGCTGTCGCATGTCAAACCGGCCTGGTATGTGCTGGACAAGGCCAAGGCCGAGGGCAAGCGCATCTTGTTCGAAGGCGCGCAGGGCGCCCTGCTTGACATCGACCACGGCACCTATCCGTTTGTCACCTCATCCAACACCGTGGCCGGTCAGGCCGCCGCTGGGTCCGGCATGGGGCCGAAAAGCGTCGGTTATGTGCTGGGCATCCTCAAGGCCTATACGACGCGCGTCGGCTCCGGTCCGTTCCCGACCGAGCTGTTCGATGAGGTCGGACAGGGCATCGCCGAGCGCGGCCATGAGTTCGGCACGGTGACGGGCCGGGCGCGCCGAGTCGGCTGGCTGGACGCGGTGCTGGCGCGTCAGTCGATCGCCATCAACGGCATTGACGGCATCGCGCTGACCAAGCTCGACATTCTCGACGGCATTGATGTGATCAAGGTCTGCGTCGGTTATAAGGTCGGCGACAAGGTGCTGGATTACCTTCCCGCCGGGTTCAAGGCGCAAGCCGGGATCGAGCCGGTCTATGAGGAGATGGAAGGCTGGTCGCAAAGCACGCAGGGCGCGCGCTCGTGGAAAGACCTGCCGGGCAATGCGGTTAAATATGTCCGCCGCATCGAGGAGCTGATCGGCGCGCCGGTGGCGCTTTTGTCCACCTCGCCAGAACGTGAGGATACGATCCTGATGCGTGACCCGTTTCAGGACTGACGGCGGGGGGCAGATGCGCGTTCAGCCACGGTTAACCTTACCGTCTAAGCGAATCTTTACGCAGTTGCAGTAAGGTCTCCGGCGAAACAAAGAATTTGTTGGTCGCCCATGTTCGCTCTCGATCCCAAATTGCAGGCCCGCCTGCGCCAGCACATGTCGCGTGTGCTGATCCTCGAAGGCAATCCCGCCTATGCCCGTATGCTGGCCGATATGCTGCGCGTACTGGGGGCGGAGAATATCGTCATCGAATCGGATGACCGAAAAGCCGCCGACCTGCTGCGCGACCTTGAGCCGCAACTGATCATCACCGAATACAAGACGGCGAAAATCGACGGGATTGAATTCACCCGCAAGCTGCGCCACAGCCGCCTGCACTGCAAGGCCGCGCCGGTCCTGATGGTCAAGGCCGACATCACGCTGGACGAACTGAAGGAGGCGCGCAATTGCGGCGTTCACGAGGTTCTGAAAAAGCCGTTCGCCTGGCAGGATCTTCTCAGCCGCCTGCAAAATGTGCTGCTGAAACCGCGCGAATGGATCGAGGTCGCCACCTATACCGGTCCGTGCCGCCGCAGCTTCAACACCGGCGACTATAAGGGGACGAAGAAGCGCAAGGGCGACGGCGGGGGTTTACGCGTCGCCGTCGAAGAAGCCGTGCGTTTGCTGCGCGCTTCGCTGGACGTATTCGATCAGGACGCCGCCGCCGCCATGACCTCGATCATGCAGCAGATGCAGATCATCGTCCCGGCCTGCAAGATGATCAGAAACGCCAAGTTCACCAACGCCGCCTCGCACATCGTTCAGGCGTTGCGCAACAAGGCCCTGTCGCGCGAGTTGCTGGAGCCGCACGTCACCGCCATGATGGAAGGCTTAGGCATGGACAAGTCCGCCGCCGCGAAAAAGCTGGCGGAGGAACTGTTTGGCGACACGCCGCAGGCGCCGGAACCGGATAACCGTCTGGTCGTTTAAGCGGGCGTCGCCGCCTGATTGGCGCTGACCATCGCCTTTTGCAGCTTTTCAAACGCGCGCACCTCGATCTGACGCACGCGCTCGCGCGACACGCCGAAGCGTTCAGCCAGGTCTTCCAGCGTGGTCGGATTGTCCTTGAGACGGCGTTCGGTCAGGATTTCGCGTTCACGGTCGTTGAGTTCGCCCATCGCCGCCTGCAACAGCTCCATGCGGATATCGTATTCCTCAGCGTCGGCCAGCACGGTCTCCTGCGACACCTGCTTGTCGTCGACCAGCCAGTCCTGCCATTCCGACTCGCCTTCCGAGGCGCGCAGCGGCGCGTTGAGCGACGAATCGGGCGAGGACATGCGCCGGTTCATATTGATGACATCGGTTTCGGACACGCCCAGCTTGGTGGCGATCTGCTCGACCTGATCGTGGCGCAGATCGCCTTCTTCCAGAGCCGAGATTTCCGACTTCACCTTACGCAGGTTGAAGAACAGCTTTTTCTGCGCGGCGGTCGTGCCCATCTTCACCAGCGACCATGAGCGCAGCACATATTCCTGAATCGACGCCTTGATCCACCACATGGCGTAGGTGGCGAGGCGGAAGCCGCGTTCCGGGTCGAACTTCTTGACCGCCTGCATCAGGCCGACATTGCCCTCGGAAATGACTTCGCCGACCGGCAGGCCATAACCGCGATAGCCCATGGCGATCTTGGCGACCAGACGCAGGTGCGAGGTCACCAGCTTGTGCGCGGCCTGCGGATCCTGATGCTCCTGCCAGCGCTTGGCCAGCATGAATTCCTCGTCCTTGGCCAGCATCGGGAATTTGCGGATTTCCGACAGATAGCGGTTGAGGCCGCCATCGGGCGTCAGCGAGGGCAGGCTGCCCAAATTGCTATTTGAGGACAGGGCCACAGATGTCGTCATCGGCGTTTCGCTTTCAGATCGGGAGTCTGACATATCGGGAGGAGAGCCAGAAGGAGAAAACGTGTCGGACATAAGACCGTCTCCATGAACTGCGAAGGGGGAGCGCAGCAGGTTTGGCGGTGTTATGCCCGACAACTGCGCTTAGATTTAGGTAGGCTTGCGACGAAAAAAAGACCCCGAAGGTGAAAAACTGTACAGAGGTGGACAGATTATCACGCCAATCGGGCATGGCGGCATCACTTATGGGTGAGTGCGCCGCACAATTCAGGCCTCATCTTCGTCATCCTCAAGGCTCCAGTCGTCGTCATCCCAATCGTCATCTTCGATCGGTTCATGGCCGTACATGGCGCGCAGGGCGTCGATCAGGGCGGCCATGTCATCGGGCAGCGGAGCGCGGAAGCGCAGCTTTTTGCCGGTGATCGGATGGACGAAGCCCAGCACGGCGGCGTGCAGGGCTTGACGCTCAAAACCGAGGTCTTTCAGGATGGCCTGCACGTCGCGGTGCGGCGCGCCGGAGCCATAGAGCGGATCGCCGAGGCAGGGCGCGCCCAGATGCGCCATGTGAACGCGGATCTGATGTGTGCGGCCCGTTTCCAGTTTGCAGGTCAGCAGAGCGGCCAGGGGTTTGGTATCGCCGAAGACTTCATCGACCTCGTAATGGGTGATGGCTTCGCGCCCGCCGCCGCGTAAGACCGCCATCTTCTTACGGTCGTGGTGCGAGCGCCCGATGCGGGTATTGACGCTTCCCTTGACGTAACGCGGGGCGCCGCGCACCACGGCGTTATAGGCGCGGTCGATGTCGTGGCGGGAAAACAGCTCGCTTAAGCTCCGGTGCGTCACATCGGTCTTGGCCGCCACCAGTACGCCGGACGTATCCTTATCGAGTCGGTGGACGATGCCGGGGCGCAAGACTCCGCCGATGCCGGACAGGGTGTCGCCGCAATGGTGCAGCAGGGCGTTGACCAGGGTGCCGTCCGGCGTTCCAGGCGCCGGGTGGGCGGCCATGCCGGCGGGTTTGTTGACGACGATCAGGTGTTCGTCTTCGTAAAACACCTCCAGCGGAATATCTTGCGGCTCCGGCGTGGCGCTGACCGGGGCGGGGACCGAAAGCTCATAGCGACCG
>DATMTF010000105.1:0-24757 GCA_035565015.1 Asticcacaulis sp.
CTTATCCCCGCCCGCAATTTCGCGCGCATCCTATGGCCATGTCATCGGATGCGCGCACAGACTCACCGAACCTGACGCCGGAACAACGGCGCGAAATGTTGCGCGCCTTCGCCGACCGTATGCTGCTCAAAATCACGCAGATGGACGATCCCGAAGACCTGCCGGGCGTCGAGCGCGCTGTGCGCACCGCCGCCGTGATCGAGCGGCTTTACAGCCGCTGCGACCGGCAGGAGCGTTACGGCCCCGACCCGCGCAAGGTTCGCGCCGAGCGCGCGCAGAACGAGAGCGAAGCCCTCAAGGCGCAGGTGTCGCTGGCCGGGACGCTTAAATGGAGCGAGGACCGCCGCCGCGATCTCGGCCCGTGGTGGGACGAAGCGGGCAGGGCGGTCGAAACGCCGACGCCCGTTGAAAGACGACCTAACCCTAACCCTCTTCCTTCCACGAGGGCAGAGGTTGGGAGGCAAGCCGAAGGGCAGGCGACGGACGCGGCGCACATGCTGAAAGACCGCCTGCCGATAAGGCGCAGCCCGCAAACGCCGCCCTGAGCCTTATTTGAACAGGCTCTCATCCACCGCTTCGCCCATCGCCTTATAACCCGCCATGCCCGGATGCAGATGATCGCCGGAATCGTAAGCGGGCAGGATATGGTCGGGGGCCTTCGGATCGCGGATCAACGCATCGAAGTCGATCACCCCGTCAAACGCGCCTGAGGTTCGGATCCAGGTGTTGATCTTCTGGCGATCCGCCTCGACCTCCGGGCCAGGATGATAATAGTCGTTGCCGACGAACGGGGTGATGGTCGCGCCGAAGATTTTCAGGCCGCGCGCATGGGCGCGATAGATCAGTTGCTGATAATCGCTGAGGATCTGCTTGACGAGGGCGTCGTGCGCTTCGGGCGGGATCGGCGCGTCGCGCGTCGCCGTGCCCAGATCGTTGACGCCCTCGAACACGATCACCCATCTGGCGCCGCTGACGCCCAGAACGTCGCGGTCGAAACGCGCCACGGCGTTGGGGCCGAGCCCGTCCAGATGCAGCCGGTTGCCGCCAATGCCCTCATTGACGACCGATATATCCTGTCCGGTCAGCCGCGCCGCCAGCGCGTCGGTCCAGCGCCCGTCGCTGTCCGTCTCGACCGCATGGCCGTCGGTGATCGAATCGCCGAGCGCCACAAGGGTCGCGCCGTCATTCTGCACATCGACTTCGCTGAGATTGAACCAGTTGGCGCGCTTTTCCGCATCAGGCAAGCTGGCGTCGTCGCTATGGTCGCCATGCAGGATATAGGTCGTGGCGCGCGAACCCGGATGGCCGGTTTGCTGCATGATCGGGCCGGGAATATAGAGCGTCACGCTCAAACTGGCGTCGTCCGGGACATTGATGTCGATGGGATCGGAGACGTATTCGCCGAAGGACGGGACCAGAACCTCATCCTCGCCGCCGAAGCTGACCGCGCGGTCGGTGTCGCTGTCGATGGCGTCCGACCCCAGCTTGCCGAGCGCGACATGCACGTCCTTGATCCGCAAGGGCAGGGCGCCCAGCGCATTGGAGACGCGGATGCGGATTTTCGAGCCGCCTTTCGACACATGCACGATCTGCCGGATCGTGATGTCCGACAGGTCATTGGCGGGCAGGGCGTTGTCGCCGGTCGGCGTCATCTGCGACGACGCCCAGGTCGCGCTCCAGCCGCCGTCGCCGGCGAAGGCGGGGGCCGCAAGCGCCATCAGGGCGAGGCCGGTGAGCAGAGCGCGTTTCAACATGATGATGTCCCTGTATAATGTTTGTTACCGCTATCAGTAGGCCGCGCCGATCAGACTGGCAAGCGTCAAAGCGGTTGACCCCGATTGAACGCGGCTTAAGCTCAAGTCCGGCGGAGGATGACATGCTGACACAGGAAGGCTTGCGCGACATGGCGCTGGAACTGCCGGGAACGGAACCGGGAACCTCCTACGGCTATCCGGCGGTCAAGCTGGGCAAGAAGGTTATCGTCGTCTGGAGCCCGAAATGGGACGCGCCGGTCTTCGGCATGGATTTCGAGACGCGCGACTTCTTTATCGAGGCCGACCCGGACACCTTCTTCACCACCGACCATCACCGCAACTGGCCGTGCGTGCTGGCGCGCCCGGAAACCGTGAGCGAAGACTGGGTGCGCGCGCGTCTGATCGAGGCGTGGCGTAAGGCCGCGCCGAAGGCGCTGCAAAAGGCGCATCCTGAGTTGCTGATCTGAACGCGCTTAACCAATAGGGCGAATTCGCGGCGCGCCGCGCCCTAATCGTGACACCTGAACGTGGAAATGTGGCGGCCAAACCGGGCAAAACCCGCTTGGGCGTAAGGGTTGTTTAGTAAATCTCCTGTTAACCTTGGCGACCTAAAGCCCTCCCATAAGTCTTTCCGAGGTCAAGCCGTCATGAAACATCTGCAACGCCGTGAACTGCTGCTGGCGGGCGTGGCCGCCGCCGCCGCGCCGCTGGTTCCGAAGTTCGCCTTTGCGCAAGCCGCCTCTTCCGCCACAAGCAGCGGCGACGCCTATTATTCCAAGGACGAGGTGCTGACGGCGGGCTCCAACTTCCTCGGCGTCACCGCGGAATCGCTGGGCGGGGCGATCGAAAAGATCTTCAACGATTACGGCGACGAACCGACCGCCTATGTTGCGGGCGAGGAAGCGTCCGGCGCCGTCGGCATCGGTCTGCGCTACGGCAAGGGCATGCTGTACATGAAGAACGGTCAGCCGCCGTCGGAAATCTACTGGCAGGGGCCGTCCATCGGCTTCGACACCGGCGCCAATGTCTCGCGCGTCTTCACCCTGGTCTATAATCTGCGCGAGCCGATCTTCATGTACCGCCGCTTCCCCGGCGTCGAAGGCTCGGCCTATTTCATCGGCGGCCTCGGCGTCACCTATCAACGCGCCGAAGGCATCATCCTGGCGCCGATCCGCGCGGGCGTCGGCTTCCGCCTCGGCGCCAATGTCGGCTATATGAGCTTCTCGAAAAAGCGCCGCATCTTCCCGCTATAGGCTGATGCGGCGGCCTTCGCGGGCGCTGAGGAAACCGGCTTCGAGGACGCGCATCACCTTCAGCGCGTCCTGAGCCGGAACCGGATTGGCGGCGTCGGCGCGGATGGCGGCGGCGACGGCCTCGTAATAACCCAAATAATGGCCAGGTAAGGTGGTCGGCGTTTCGGACAGGTCGGAATCGTGCAGGCGCAGGATGCTGACGCCGGGGTCTTCGCCCCAGCCGTCGCCGCCCGGCGTGAGACCGGCCTTGAGCATCTCCTCCTGCGTATCCATGCCGTATTTGACCCAGCCGCCGAGCGCGCCTTGCGCCTCAATGGCCGGACCGTTGATCGTGGTCATCATCGAGCCGTGCAGGATGACGCGCAAAGGGCCATAGGCCAGCACGGCGTGGAAATAGTCGTCGGTCTGCGCGCCCGGACGCTGGGCGGCGATATCGGCCTCGATCCAGTCGGGCCAGCCGAACAGGGTCAGAGCCTGATCGACCAGATGCGCGCCAAGATCGAACCAGACGCCCGAACCCGGCCCTGCGCGCTCGCGCCAGCGGTCGCGCACTACGGGCCGCCAGCGGTCATAACGCAGCACGACCTGATAGAGATCGCCCAGACGCGGACGCAGCGCCTGAAAGGTCAGGTGGTTGGAGTCCCAGCGTCGGCAATGAAACACCGATAAAAGCATCCCCATCCGTTCGGCGTGGGCTATCATGGACTCGCCTTCCGCAACCGACAGGGCGAAGGGCTTGTCGATCACGACATGCTTGCCGGCATCAAGCGCCTGATGCGCGAACATGGCGTGGCTGTCATTGGGCGTGGCGACGACGATCAGATCAATGTCGGGATCGGCGGCGGCGGCGTCGTAATCGCTGATCACGCGCACGCCCGGCAGGTCGGCCAGCACGTCGTCGGGCCGCGATGAGGCGATCAGGGCCAGTTCCAGTCCTTCCGCCGCGCGGATCAGCGGCGCATGGATGGTCCGGCCCGCGTAACCATAGCCGATCAGGGCGACGCGAACAGGATCAGCCATAGTTGAAGCTCACCGAAATGCGCACATCGTCGCTCATATTGATCGGCACCTCATGCCGCAGCCAGCTTTCCCAAAGGAGGATCGTCCCCGCCTGCGGCTGCACCGGCACGAAACTCTGCCGCATCGGGTTGCCCGGCTTGCGCAGGGGCGCGTTCATCATCAGCGGCAGGCGCGGGTCTTCCAGCCGCAGCGCGCTGGCGCCTTCAGGGACATGGACGTAAAAGGTGCCGGAAATGATGCTGTGCGGATGGATATGGCCGGAATGATGGCCCATCGGCTCCAGAATGTTGATCCACATCGAGTCGAGCTTTGGCTTGCGCCCGCCCAGGTCGAGATCGATCTGATCGGCGAAGTGGCCGACGTGCGGGTCGATCATCGCCTTCAGATCGGCGAAGACGCTGGCGCGCATCGGCAGGTCGGGCAGGGAGGCGTAGGAGGTATAGCCCAGATAACCCTTGATTTGCGACCAGGTCTGACCGGCCTCGTCCTCATCGGCGAAGGCGCGGCAGGCGTCGTCGATCTCCTCAAGAAAGACATCGAAATCCGGCTGCGCGCTGAGGTCGGCGCGATAGAGTTCGGTGACGAACAGTTGCGTCAGTTCGGAAGGGGTCAGCTTGCTCATGCCGCCTGCTTAAGCCGATCGAATGCGGCGGGCAAGCGGCTAATTCACGGTCGGGCAATCCCCGGCCAGCTTGCGCTGATAGGCGTCCACGAGGGCGATATAGGGCGGCACGAAGGCGTTGGCGGCCAGTTGCGTCCCATCGGCCATGGTCTCGGCCTGCGCCACCCGCACCTCGAAATGCAGATGGATGGTGGTGTATTGCTGCACGCCGTTGGAGACGCCGAGATTGTTGGAGACGAGGCCCAGCTTCTGGCCGCGCACGACGTGATCGCCGACCGCGACCTGCACCGACGCCCTCTGCATGTGCAGATAGCGGAAGATGCGGTGCGGCGCGGCGTTTCCGGTGATCGCCACAGTATAGGAGCCGATCTGGGTCACGGTCCCATCCTCGACGGCCACTGCCCAATAGATGTCCTTATGACAGGCGGTCGGGCGGATATCCTGTCCCTGATGGCCCTGACCGCTCTGACAGACCGGATTGGTCCAGTTCCGCGCCTCGCAGAAATTGTCATGCCACGGATAGCTGTAATTGGCGCTGTCGCACTGGCTGCCGTGACTGCTGGCCGAGGCGCTGGGATAGTGATCGCCGCCGGGGCTGTACACCTGGCTGTTGGCGTAGTCGGGCGTCTGGGCCAGCGGGAAGCAGATGCCGGGCGCCCAGTTGGTCATGTCCGTGTAGCCGGAGCCGGAATTGGCCACGAGCTGGGTCGGCGGATCATGCGGAAAGTCGGGCAGGGCGGAGTTTTCCGCCCCCGTATTGGCTTCCTCTGCGCTGGCGTCAGTGGACGCTTCGGCGACCGCGCTTTCCGAGGCGGCGGATTCAGCCTGACTGGCCGTCGCCGCCGCATTGGACTCGCTGGCGCCGTCAGAGGCGGACGGGGTTTGATCGCAGGCGACCAGCAGCAGCAGGACGGCGAGGGAGTAGAGGGCGCGCATACTAATTCCCCTTCGCCAGCTTGCTGATATTCTGATTGAGCTTGTCCAGCAGGCTGGGCTGCGGCGCGGCGGCGGACGCCTCGGCCTGCGCCTGCGCGCCCAGGGTCACGTCGCTGAAACTGGCGACGGCGTTGCGCAGGTAAGCGTCGGAGGCGCAGGCGGGACTTTTAATGTCGTCGCAGGACACGTCCAGCGTATAGACGACGCCATAGCGTTCAAAGGTGGCGGTCCAGCCGTCCTCGGTCTGCTCGACGGCGACGTTCTCGGCGACATTGAGCAGACGCTGCATGGGGCGGCGCGAAATCGCTCCGGCGTCCGCAGGTACAAAGGAGCGGTTGCCATAGACGGTGATCTGTACGCCCTGATCCTGCGGCAGGTTGAGCGCATAGGCGTCGCCGAAGGACAGCAGTTTCGCCTTGGCGGCGCTGATCGCAGCGCCGTTGCGCGGCAGGATGACCGGCAGGCGGATCTGGTCGAGGGCTGGCTTTTGCAGCTTGGCGGCGAAAGCGCCGGCCGGCGTCTGGGTCTTGGCGTTCTGGTTCTGCGTCGCGATCTGACGCAACGCCGACGACCATTGCACCTTGGCGGGCGGCAGGGGCTTGCGCAGGGCGAAAACGGGCCGCGGTCGCGCCGCGGTTACCTGTGAGGCGCTGGTTTGCGCCTTGACCTGCGCATAGGTGACGACGCCGAAGGCGAGACCGCCAAGCAAGATGGCGACCACGCCCGCGCCGACCATCGCGGACGCGAGCGCGCCGCGATCCGGTTTACCGCTGTCCGACATGTGATCAGGCTCCCCATCTGTCACATCGGCGCATCGAACCCAGTGGTCAGGCGCGCCCCCAGGGAAAAAGGATTAGCACGGCGTTAACCTTTTGTCACTCATGGAGGCGAACTGCGTTATCTATTGCAACTCGAAGGTCGCCGACACAGGCACGCTGATCTCAAGCTGGCCTTCCGACACCGGCGTGGAGTCGGCGGCGGCCTTCATCATCATCATCGGACGCGGCGGCTGCACGGAGACCGCCGCGCCCTCCTCCAGCGACATCAGACGCCCGACCTTCATACCGGCGGCATCGGCATAGAGCTTGGCGCGCTGCATCAGCATGGCGACCGCGTCCTTGCGCGCCTGATCGCGCACCGCGCTGTCGTCCCTGAGGCCGAAGTCGATATTGCTGATCTGGTTGACCCCGGCGGCGATCACGGCGTCCACGACCGGGCCGGTGCGCGTTGTGTCGTTGACTCGGACATTGATCTGGTTCTGCGCCTGATAGCCGGTCAGCTTCGGCGCCTGACCGTTCTGGTAGTCGTATTGCGGATTGAGATTGAGGCTGGAGGTCTGAATGTCGCTCTTGTCGATCCCGGCCTTTTTCAGCGACGCCATGACCGCGTTCATCTGCGTGGCGTTGGCCTTCATGGCTTCGGACGCCGTGGCCGCCTGCGTGACCACGGCGAAGCTGATGGTCGCCATGTCGGGCGCGGCGGTTTCCGTACCCGTGGCGCTCAGGCTCAGCGTGGTCGGGGCGGGCGCGGCGGCCTGCGCCAGCGCCGCCGGCGCAAAGGCGAAGGGGGCTGCGGCGACGGCGAGGGCCAGCAGGGCGGGTTTCACAAACGATCTCGACATGGAGTGGGCCTTTCTTCTGTGGGGCGTCCTGTGTAACGCCGATGACATATCATCGTCATTGCCGCATGAACCCGACCTGAACGCTGCTAAGGACGCTGTGGACAAGCGCGTTGCGCGCCCAATGCGCATTGCGGCGCGCCGCAAGTCGTGTTAGCACCCCGTCTCCCTGTTGCGGGGGCGAGTAGCTCAATGGTTAGAGCCGACCGCTCATAACGGTCTGGTTGGGGGTTCGAGTCCCTCCTCGCCTACCATTTTCCGACAAAATATATCCATGCGTGTGTAAAATTAATTTACGCGTTATAAGATTGTAAACCTTGGTGATGCAACTTTAAGGGGATTTTGGCGGCATTGCAAGGAGATGTTCATGCGTCGGGCGTTAGGGGGCTTGCAGGATAATCGCGGCGCGACGGCGCTGGAGTTCGCCCTGATTGCGCCGTTGCTGCTGATGATGATCGGCGGCATTATCGATTACGGCAACTATTTCGCCACGGCGCACGCCGTGCAGCAGACGGTCAACGACGCCGCGCGCGCCGCTATCGGCGGGGTCACAGCGGCGGAGCGGCAGGCGCTGGCGCAGACGACGGCGGACGCCGATCTGCATCAGTACAGCTTCCTGACGCCGGGAGCGGGCGTTCTGAGCCTTGACGAGGGCGATCAGAGCCTGACCCTAAGCCTGACCTTTACCCCGGACGGCGGCAGTTTCGAGCTGATGCCGCTGGCGCCGGGGCTGCCGGTGACGATCACGCGCACCGCCGTCATCGTCAGAGGCGGCTACTGATGCGGGGCCTGGTCCAACGCTTTGCGCGCGAGCAGCGCGGGGCTGTGGCGATCCTGATGTCGCTGCTCCTGTGCGTCATCATGGCCATTGCGGCCTGCGCGGTCGATCTGGGTTTTGTTTATCTCAAGAGCCGCGCCTTGCAGGGAACGGCCGATCTGGCGGCGCTGGCGGCGGCGAATGATCTCGATCACGCACAGGCTGCGGCGCAGGCCGTGGCCGCTGACAATGGCGGCGTGGTCGCCAGCGTGACGACCGGCGTTTACGACCCGACGTCAGGACCAGGCCCACAGACGCGCTTTTCCGCCGCCGCCGTCGCGGACAGCAATGCCGCGCATGTCGCGGTGCGCGGTCAGGCGGACCTGTTCTTCGGGCGGTTGTTCTACGGTCATCCGATCACGCTGACGCGCGCGGCCACGGCCTCATCGGTGAAGATGGCGGCGTTCAGTCTGGGGACGCGGCTGGCCGCGCTGGATGGCGGGATCGCCAATGCGCTGCTGAGCGGACTGACCGGTAGCCAGATCAGTTTGAGCGTGATGGACTATAACGCGCTGGCCAGCGGTCAGATCGACCTCCTGTCCTACGTGCAGGCTTTGCATACGAAGGCGGGACTGACGGCGGGCAGCTTCGATCAGACGCTGAACAGCGAAGTCACGGTCGGGCAGGCGCTGGATGTGCTGATCGGCCAGAGTTCGCCATCCGTGAAGACGCCGCTGACCCTGATCGCCGACAGCGCTGTGCGGAACACGAAAATCAGGCTCGGCGATCTGATCGATGCGGGCGTTTACGGCGATCAGGACCATATTGTCGGCGGCGTCGATTCCGCCATTCAGGTTAGCGATATGGCGATGCTGAACGCCCTGCTGCAATTGGCCAATCAGGATCGGCAGGTCAGCCTTGACCTAGGCGCCAGCGTTCCGGGGTTGGCGGGGCTGAAGGTCTGGCTGGCCATTGGCGAGCGTCCGAATCATTCGCCGTGGCTGACAGTGACCCGCACCGGCGAGCCGGTCATCCGCACGGCGCAGGCGCGGCTCTATATCGAGGCGTCAGTGGCGTCGAACAACGCCCTGCTGAAACCGCTGGGCGTCACGGGATTGCGCTTGCCGGTCTATGTCGAGCTGGCCTCGGCGGAGGCGAAGCTGTCGGCCATCCGTTGCGACCAGGCCTCGCCCTCGAACGACTATGTTGGTCTGCTGGTCAGGCCGAGTCTCGGTCAGGTGGCGATCGCCGACATCGATGCGAACACGCTCAACGACTTCAAGACGGCGGAGACTCTGTCGCCGGCGAAGCTGCTCGGCCTGCCTCTTATCGCCGCCACGGCGCAGGCGCAGGTCTCGCTGGGCGGCGAAAGCTGGCAGAGCGTGCGTTTCAGCGCCGCCGTCATCAAGGCGCAAAGCGTCAAGACGGTAAAGACGCACGATCTCATCCAGGGCGTCGTTGCGTCTCTGGTCAGTCAGACTCAGATCAAGGTCAGCGTTGCAGGTCTGGGGCTTAATCCCGGCGGTCTGACCTCGGCGGTGGGATCTCTGCTAACCCCGGTCGCGCCTGTGCTGGACGGCGTGCTGGACAATCTGCTGGATGTACTGGGCTTAGGGCTGGGTGAAGCCGATGCGCAGGTTAATGGTTTGCGTTGTCAGGGCGCCGTTCTGGTGAGTTAGGCACCGGGGTGGCGCTTGATCCAGGCGGCGGCGTAACCGCAGATCGGAATGACCTTCAAATTCTGCGCGCGGGCGCTCTGCATCACGCCTTCCATCAGCCGGCCGGCTGCGCCCGTGCCGCGCAGCACCGGCGGCGCCTCGACATAGTCGATATAGAGGCTGTCATTG
Organism: Asticcacaulis sp.; assembly: GCA_035565015.1. Classification (GTDB taxonomy): domain Bacteria; phylum Pseudomonadota; class Alphaproteobacteria; order Caulobacterales; family Caulobacteraceae; genus Asticcacaulis. The sequence continues at coordinate 9,808 of DATMTF010000105.1, forward strand.
TCGCGGCGGTAATCGGCATAGGCGGTATGGCCGTTTTCGCGCAGTTCAAAACGGCGCTTGTCGGTATTGTCGGTGATCATGGGCGGCTCCTTCCTCAGTGAGATGGACCTTATGGCTGTGGGCGGCAAGGCGCAGCCTGTATCAATTTTGCGATAAGTCGCCTTCGCCCATTGATCCGCGTCGTCCTGCGGCCCATTATCGGCTACAACTGTGACCCAATCGTGCGTCACAACGCCTCAAAGCCTTGCTGTGCAAGACGCAGCGGGCCGAATCACGCATAGTTGCGCCGCCGCCAGGCGGCCATGACATTTCTGGATGACGACCATGTCGAACGACGATCGCGGCACCTATTCGCCCCCGACCGAGGACAATCTGAGCTATGAGACGCGCCGCCCGGCCTCGCGCGACCAGGCGCCGGTGACGCTGATCATCAGCGGCATCTGTCTGGTGATCCTGCTGGTGATTGTGGTGGTGCTGTACAATTCCGGCCTTAACAAACATGGCAAGATTGCGCCGGAAGTCGGCGATTCCGTTGGCGATTTCAAGGACGCGCAGGTGCAGGACGCCAAGCCGCTGGCCGATTCCGACCTCAGCCTTGATGACGGTCAGAACGTGACCTTTGCGCCCAGCGCCGAGGCGCCCGTCGTCCGTTCGCCGGACAAGGACGTCGCCCCGCCGCCCGCCGCGCCGATCACGGGACCATTGCCCTCGCAGGCGGGCGTGTCGTCGTCCAGCCTGAGCGCGCCTGCCGCCTCGGCCCCGGCCTCATCCGTCGCGCCGGTGGTCAAGTCGGCGACGCCGCCTGCGCCGGCCTCCGCCGCCGCCAAACCTGCGCCAGCGGCGGTCTCCGGCGGAACGGCTGTGCAGATCGGCGCTTTCGACTCCACAGACACCGCCAATGCAGAATACGCCAAGGTCGCGTCCAGCTATGGTCTGTTCGTCGGCGGGGCGGGCAAGAAGATCGAAAAGGTCACCACCGCCAAGGGCGATTTTTACCGCACCGCCTTCACCGGCCTGACCCCGGACAAGGCGCGCGCCTTCTGTTCGGCGCTTAAGGCCAATGGCCGCGACTGCATTGTCCGCTAAGAGGCGGCACAGCGTGATCGGGGCGTGTATCTTTGGCTGTTCCGGCCTCGAACTGACGAAGGCGGAGGCGGCGTTTTTCTCTGAGGTCAAACCGCTCGGCTTCATCCTGTTCCGGCGCAATATCGACGCGCCCGATCAGGTGCGGGCGCTGGTGGCGGCGCTCAATGCCTGCGTCCCGCATGATCCGCTGATCCTGGTCGATCAGGAGGGCGGGCGCGTCCGTCGCCTGCGTCCGCCGCACTGGCCCGACTATCCGCCCGCCTCGCGCTTCCGCGACATAGGCAACGACCCCGCCGAGGCGCGCGATCTGGCGCGTCTGGGCGCGCGGCTGATAGCGCACGACCTGCACGCTCTGGGGATCAATGTCGACTGCGCGCCGGTCCTCGATGTGCCGCAGCCGGGCGCGCACGACATTATCGGCGACCGCGCCTATGGCGTGACAGCAGAGGAGGTGGCGGTGATGGGCCGCGCCGCCTGTGAAGGCCTGCTGGCGGGCGGCGTCCTGCCGGTGATCAAACACATTCCTGGACATGGCCGCGCCGGGGCGGATTCGCACACCGACCTGCCCGTGGTTGAGACATCGCTTGAAGACCTGATCAAGATTGATTTCTATCCCTTCAAGGTCAATGCCGACGCGCCCCTGGCCATGACCGCGCATGTGCTTTACACCGCCATTGATGCGAAGAATCCGGCAACGACGTCAAAGGCCTGCATCCGTCTGATCAGAGATGAGATCGGCTTTGGCGGCCTGATCATGTGCGACGATCTGTCGATGAACGCGCTGTCGGGCAGCCTGGCCAAACGCGCGCGCAGGAGCCTGAAAGCCGGTTGCGACGTGCTGCTGCATTGTAATGGCGACCTCGAACAGATGCGCGAGATAGCCGCTGAGACGCCCGCCCTGAAAGGCGCCGCCAAGCGTCGCGCCGAGGCGGCCCTGCGCCGCCTGCCGCGCGCGACGGAACCGCTCGACGTGGCGGCGGCGCGTGAGCGTTTCGACGCCGCTCTGAATCGCGCCAACGCCTCCGAAGCGCGTGCCGATCCGACCGAAGGCCATCATCCCAGATGAGCCGCGAGCGCGACATGGCCGGGCTTGAACACGATCTGTTGCAGCGTCGCCTCGACTTCGACGCGCCGGGGCCGGAGATTCCCGACGACATCGCCGCCGATGAGACGCTTGTGCTGGACCTCGACGGCTATGAAGGGCCGCTGCACGTGCTGCTGGCTTTGGCGCGGCAGCAGAAGGTCGATTTGCTGAAAATCTCGATCACACGGCTGGCCGAGCAGTATCTGGCCTTTATCCAGCAGGCGCGGCGTTTGCGCTTTGCGCTGGCGGCGGACTATCTGGTCATGGCGTCGTGGCTGGCCTATCTGAAGTCGCGCCTGCTGCTGCCCAGGACCGAGCGCAAGGCCAGCGACGAACCGCCGCCCGAAGAACTGGCGCAGGCCCTGGCCTACCGGCTGAAAAAGCTCGAAGCCATCCGCAAGGCGGTCGAGGCCCTGACCTCACGCCCGCAACTGAAGCGCGACGTTTTTGCGCGCGGCGATCCGGAGGCGACCCTGGTGCTGCCCTCGGCGCGCATCGAGGCCAATGTCTTCGACCTGATGAGCGCCTATGTGACGCAGCGCCGCCGTGAAATCGAGCGCAGCTATGATCCGACGCGCCGCATCGAGGCCTATTCTCTGGAGGAGGCGCGCGATCACCTGCGCGAGGAATTGCCGCATCTGAACAACTGGACTGCGCTCGATGACGTCGCGCCGCGCCCGGTGCGCGAAGACGGGCCGCGCCGCGTCTCCTATCTGGCTTCGACCCTGTCGGCCTCTCTGGAGCTGTGCAAGGAGGGGCAGTTGCAGTTGCAGCAACTGGCGATCTTCGAGACCCTGTATATGCGCAAGCGCCAGCCCATGATCGGAGCGCAGAATGACGGCTGAAGAGGTTGAGCGCGCCGTCGAGGCGCTTCTGTTCGCCGCCGCCGGGCCTTTGTCCGCCTCGGAACTGGCCTATCGCCTGCCCGAAGGCGCCGATGTCGGCAAGGCCCTAGCGAGTTTGCGCGCGCGCTATGCCGGGCGCGGCGTTAGTCTTGAGGTGATTAATGACCGCTGGCAGTTTCGCACGGCGACGGACCTGGCCTGGCTGATGGTCGAGGAGCGCGAGGCGCCGCGCCGCCTGTCGAAAGCGGCGCTGGAGACCCTGGCCATCATCGCCTATCACCAGCCGGTGACGCGCGCCGAGATCGAATCGGTGCGCGGCGTCGGCTTGTCGCGCGGCACGCTGGACGTGCTGCACGAGATGAACCTGATCAAGCTCAAAGGGCGGCGGCGCACGCCGGGGCGACCTGTCACCTATGGCACGACGGATACGTTTTTAGAGCAGTTCTCGCTGCCGTCGCTGGCGGACCTGCCCGGCATGGCCGAGATGCGCGCGGCGGGATTGCTCGACATTAATGTCCCTGCCGATTTCATGGTGCCGGACCCGTCGCAGGGGCAGGGCGAGGAGGGCGAGCAGTTGTCGCTCGACGATCTGGAAGATGTGGAGTTCGCCAAAGATTATCTGGAGGACGAGCCGGAGCGGTAAACCCTGACGGGGGACGACCGCCGAGTTGCCGCAATTGTGTGCGAAAAGACTTTCCTGAGCGGCGCGGATGCGCCTATAAGGAAGCCAATTTGCTCCGCATGGGGCTTTTAATGTCGCATCGCGCCGGGTCAAATAAGGGCGAGATGCAGAGGAGACGTGATATGTTTTCGGGTGGTTTGAGTATCTGGCACATCCTGCTGGTGGCCGTGGTGGCCCTGCTTCTGTTCGGCGGCGGCGGCAAGATTTCGGGCATTATGGGCGACGCCGCCAAGGGCATCAAGGCGTTCAAGGACGGTCTCAAGGACGACGATTCCGACGACAAGAAGGCCAAGAAGGATCCTGAGGAACCCAAGGCCTGATCGAAGGCTTTTCGCTTTAGACTGAGAGAAAGCGTAAGATCATGGTGCCCGGTATCGGGGGCGGAGAACTGGTCGTCATCGCGGTGGTGGCCCTGATCGTGGTCGGGCCGAAGGATCTGCCCAAACTGTTGCGGCAACTGGGCCGCATGGTGGGCAAGATGCGCCGCATGGCCGACGAGTTCCGCACCTCCTTTGAGGATATGGCGCGACAGAGCGAACTGGACGAACTGCGCAAGGAGGTCGACGCCCTGCGCGCAGGCCAGATGCAGCCGTCCATCGTCAGCGACATCCACGAGCAGATGCGCGCCATTGAAGGCGACATCAATGCGCCGTCCGCTGCGGCTGCGGTTCCGACGGCGCCGGTCGAGGTCGCAGATATGCCGCCCGAAAAGATCGCCGCCAGGACGCCGCCGACATCCGAAGCGGCGCCTATATCTGAAGCGGCAAAAGACAATCCGCAACTGGACGGCAAGCCGCCGCGCAAACGCGCCGCGCCGAAAACGCCCGCCGACCCGACGGTGAAAAAGCCGCGCGCCAAGACGGCGCTTGAAGCCGAACCCGCCGCCAAACCGAAACGCGCGCGCAGAAAGGCGGAGTCATGAGCGACGAAACCTTGCCGCAGCCCGTCGAAGATTCGGGCAAGCGCAGCCTGATCAGCCCGATCGTCGATAACGATGAGGCCGAGATCGAAGCCTCGCGCGCGCCGCTCATGGACCATCTGGTCGAGCTGCGCTCGCGCCTGATCAAGATGGTGGCGGCCTTCTTCGTCTGCGTGGTCGGCTGCTACATCTTCCGCAACCACATCATGACCTTCCTGGTTCATCCCCTGTCGGTGGCGTCGTCACTCTATCAGGAGCAGCAGGCTGGCCACAAAACGGGTCCGTTCGACCTGATGTTCGTGCTGATGGGGCTGAAACAGGTCGCGCACGTCAAGGACATTCCGCTAATCGCCACGGCGCCGATGGAGGTGTTTTTCACCAACCTGCGCATCGCCATGTTCGGCGGCATTATCGTCAGCTTCCCGGTTCTGGCCTGGCAGGTCTATAAGTTCGTCGCGCCCGGCCTCTATAAGCGCGAGCGCATGGCCTTCCTGCCGTTTCTGTTCGCCGCGCCGGTGCTGTTCGTGCTGGGCATGTGTCTGGTTTATTTCGCGATTTTGCCGATGGTGCTGTGGTTCTCGCTGAACCAGCAGGTCGTCAGCGGCTCCGGCGTCATGGTGCAGTTCATGCCCAAGGTGTCGGAGTTCCTCGAACTGGTCGAAACCCTGATGATCGCGTTTGGCCTGTGCTTCCAGTTGCCGATCGTCATCACCCTTTTGGGCATGACCGGCATCGTGACGTCAAAGATGCTCGGTTCCTTCCGACGCTACGCCATTCTGGCCATTGTCGTGGTCGCCGCCATCGTCACCCCGCCCGATCCGATCTCGCAATGCCTTTTGTCGATCCCGATCGTGCTGCTGTACGAGGTCTCGATCCTGTGCGTGAAACTGGTCGAGTGGAACCGCAAGGGCAAAACCGCGTAGTTTTGTTGTGGGATTGCCTGTTCAGGCGCAATCCGTATAAGGAACCATCCCTCCCTGCGCAGCGGGGAGGGGGGACCGCGAAGCGGTGGGAGGGGCGACCTTCCGCCATCCAATCTCCAAGGCTGACAAGATGCACGATATCAAGGCTCTGCGCGAAACTCCTGACCTGTTCATCGAAGCATGGACGCGGCGCGGTCGTGTGTCCGCGTCAAAGGACGTGCATCTGGCCATCAGCCTCGACGGCGAACTGCGCGCGGCGCAGACGAAGTTCCAGACCGCGCAGGCCGAGCTGAAAAAGCTGTCGGCGCAGATCGGTCAGGCCAAGGCGCAGAAGGATGAGGCGCGGGCGCAAACCCTGATGGCCGAGGTCGAGGGCCTGAAAGCCGCGATTGCTGAGGCGCAGGAAACCGAACGCGCCAAGGCGGAAGCGTTGCGCGACCATCTGGCCGCCCTGCCGAACCTGCCATTCGACGACGTGCCGGTCGGCGCGGACGAACACGGCAATGTCGAGGTCCGCCGTCATGGCGCGCCGAAGGCGCTGGGCTTTGCGGCCAGGGATCACGCCGATCTTGGCGAAGCGCTCGGCATGATGGATTTCGATGCGGCGGCGAAGATTTCGGGTTCGCGCTTCGTGGTGCTGAAGGGGCAGTTGGCGCGGCTGGAACGCGCCATCGGGCAGTTCATGCTCGATGTCCAGACGCAGGAGCATGGCTATACCGAGGTCAATCCGCCGGTGCTGGTGCGTGAGCGGGCACTATACGGGACTGGGCAGTTACCAAAATTTGAAAATGATTTATTTAAGGCCACTGATGACTTTTATAGTAAGGCTATCGATTACGTAGCACAACATAGGATATTGAATTCTGGCGAAGCAGATGAAATCGGTCAATTGACCGGAGACCTATTCTACCTCATCCCCACCGCCGAAGTCTCGCTGACCAACCTCGTCCGCGAAGCGATCACGGCGGAGGAGGAACTCCCCTTACGCCTGACCGCCCTGACCAACTGTTTCCGCGCCGAGGCCGGGTCGGCGGGGCGCGACACCAAGGGGATGATCCGCCAGCACCAGTTCCAGAAGGTCGAACTCGTCTCGATCACCACGCCGGAGCAGTCGGGCGAGGAGCATGAGCGCATGACGCAATGCGCCGAAAACATCCTGAAAAAGCTCGACCTGTCCTTCCGCACCATGCTGCTCTGCACCGGTGATATGGGCTTTGGCGCGAAGAAGACCTACGATCTTGAGGTCTGGCTGCCGTCGCAGAACACCTATCGCGAAATCTCGTCCTGCTCGAACTGCGGCGACTTCCAGGCGCGCCGCATGGACGCCCGTACGCGCAAAAGCGGCGAGAAGGGCACACGCTTCGTGCATACGCTCAACGGCTCCGGCCTCGCGGTCGGGCGTACGCTCGTGGCGATCATGGAGAACTATCAGGACGAGGGCGGCCGTATCGCGGTGCCGTCGGTTCTGATCCCTTATATGGGCGGCCTGACGCATATCGGGTAGGGTTCTCCTCCCCACTTGTGGGGAGGTGGCGTTTGCGCAGCAAACGACGGAGGGGTGGCTTGCAGCCCGCGCCGCTAACCCCTCCACCGCTTCGCGGTCCCCCTCCCCATAAAATGGGGAGGAGAAAGAACACCACAGGAATTTTGCCTTTGCGCGGTTGCCTTGGCGGCGGAAAAGGCCGTACAAGACGTGAACATTCCGCACGGTGAGACTCCTGTATGCGTATCCTCCTGACCAATGATGACGGCGTCGAAGCCTTTGGCCTGAAGGTGCTTTACGACATTGCGCGAACCTTAAGCGACGATGTCTGGATGTGCGCGCCGGTCATCGAGCAGTCGGGCAAGGGGCGCGGCATCACCCTGCATGAACCCTTGCGCGCGCGGCGTCTGGGCGAGAAGCGGTTCGCGGTGTCGGGCACGCCGACCGATTGTGTGCAGATCGCGGTCAACGACCTGATGCCGTCGCCGCCGGACCTCGTGCTGTCGGGCGTCAATCGTGGATTCAATCTGGCGCAGGACGTGACCCTGAGCGGCACGGTGGCGGGCGCGCTGCAGGGCATGACGCTCGGCATTCCGTCCATTGCCCTGTCGCAATGTCTGGATTTCGACATCGACATCGAGGCGCAATGGTCGTCCGCCGTCGCCTATGGCGCGCCGGTGGTCAGCCATGTGCTGGAGCGCGGCTGGCCTTCGGATGTGGTGATCAATATCAACTTCCCCGACTGCGCGGCCGAGGAAGTGACGGGCGTCGAGGTCACGAAACAGGGCTTTCGCGACCTGCACGAAATGCACGCGGTCAAGCGCGTCGATCCGCGCGGGCGCGACTATTACTGGCTGAATTTCCACAATCTACAGCAGACGCTTGTTGACGGCACGGACCTGAAAGCCGTGGCGGAAAAGCGTATTTCGGTGACGCCGCTGCATCTGGACCTCACGCATTACGAGACCATGCACAATTTGCGCAAGACCCTGGGCGGCGCGGCGCCGAAGTCGATCCTACACGAGGCCGAGGCATGAGCGAGACGCGGCTGGAACGGCTGATGCGGTCGCTGCAAGAGCAGGGGATCAGCGACAAGAAGGTGCTGGCGGCGATGGCGCACACGCCGCGCGACCTGTTCGTGCCCGAACTGTTTCTCGACCGGTCGTGGGAAGATTCCGCCATCCCGATCAACTGTGGACAGACGATTTCGCAGCCCTATATCGTCGGGCTGATGACGCAGGCCTTGAAGATCGAGGGGCGGCATCGCGTGCTCGAAATCGGCACCGGATCGGGCTATCAGACCGCCATTCTGTCGCGGCTGGCGCGCTATGTCTATACGATTGAGCGCTATCGCTCACTGATGCTGGAAGCCGAGATACGGCACAAGCGGCTGATGCTGGAAAACATCATCTACCGCTTCGGCGATGGCTGGGAAGGCTGGCCGGAGCAGGCGCCGTTCGACCGGATACTTGTCACCGCCGCCCTGCCGGATGAGCCGCTAGGGCTGCTCTCGCAACTCAAGCCCAAAGGCGTGATGGTCGGGCCGCAGGGCAGGGGCTCGACCCAACGTCTGCTACGCTACGTCCGGACCGCCGACGGCTATACCAGCGAAGACCTCGGTGAAGTGCGTTTCGTGCCGCTGATCGCGGGCGTGGCCAGGGAAGGGTAGGTATCCACAGATTACACAGATTGCGCAGATTTAGGCAGCATCACGATCATTGAGTCACTTGGCTCCAATAGCGCGCTGACGCGCCTTTCTTAGCCAAGTTATGAACGAATTTCTGCGTAATCTGCGTAATCTGTGGATCAATCCCTTAGATCCGCAGCATCCGCCGCACTGGCTCAAGGGCCAGCAGGGACAGGCCGATCAGAACCATGACGCCGAGCGCCGGAGCCAGCAGGCGGCCGAAATCGTTCACCACGGGCGTCAGATAGGGCATGACCGCGAACAGGATGGCGCTAAGCGTGGCCACGAAGGCGCTCAGGGCCAGCAGGCCGTCGATCAGGCGGCGTTTTTCGACGCGCTTCATCACCTCCAGCGCAAAGCCGAGATCGTAAGACGGCGGCGCGGGCGGCGCGGTCTCCTGCAGCAGCGCCTTTAACGGGTCGTGATCGCTCATGACGAAACTCCCAGTAATTCGGTCAGCTTTTGCCGACCTTTTAAGATATGCGACTTCACCGTGCCAAGCGGAAGCCCCAGGATTTCCGCAGCTTCGCTGTGGCTGTAATCGCCGGCGACGCAGAGCGACACGGCGGCGCGCTGTTCGACCGGCAGGGTGTGCAGCGCCGCCTCGACCGCGACGCGCTTGTCAATGGTTGACGAAGCGCTTTGCGGTTGCAGGTCGGACCAGGCGCTGTCGCGGCGGATCGCGCGGTTCTGGCTGCGGCGGTCGTTGAGCGCCTTGCGATAGGCGATGCCGCACACAAAGGTGCGAAAATGCGCGTCCTCGCGCAGGCGGTGCAGATTGGCCCAGGCGGTCAGGAAGGCCTCCTGCGCCATGTCGTCGGCGTCGTCCGGGCGCGCGCACAGGCGGCGCAGAAAGGCCCGCACCGCCTGCTGATGCTCCGCCACCAGCCGCGAAAAGGCGATGTCGGAGCCAGCTTTTGCCTGTTGAATCAGCGAGGGCTGCGTCACGGACGGACCGAATCCTAGATGCGGTCTCTGGGACCGGTGAAGGACGAGATCAGCGCCCAGACCAAAGAGGCGATGGCCGCGACCCCGAAGGCGACGCCCAGAGCCGTAAACACGCCATTGGCTTCGCCCAGTTGCGTGTAATGGCCCGCATAGGTGAAGCCAGCGGCCAACGCGCTCCAGACAATCACCTTGCGCCAGGCGTTCCACGGGCCGTAATAGCGTCCGTAGCGACCGCGCCAGCGCCAGTCATAGGCGCGGTCCTCGTCCGAACGCATGGCGTCCAGCAGGCTGGCGGGCGGCTCCTTGCCCTGATCGACATAGGATTTGAGGATTTTCAGCATCTCGTTGCGGTGGTTGTAGTGGGTGATCATCGCGATCACGCCCATCAGCATGCCGCCGATCGGAAACATCAGCCACCAGTAGGAGGCGAAGAGTTGTGCGAAGGTCATGATCGGTCTCCGTTAGCGACGCAAGACATCGGGAATGTCGCGCCCCTGTTCCGCCAGGGTGCGGATCAGGTTGAGGCGGCGGCGCTCATAGGAATCGCGCAGCGCCATGCGCACCACTCCGAACACCATCCAGAATAACGGAAAGACGAGCCACCAGTAGCTGGCGAACAGGTTTGTCAGATTGTCCATTGTCTATCTCCATTGCGTAAGCCCGTCATCGAGCCGCTTTTGAGACTGAATGTCCGCCGTTGCGCCCCTTGGATGCGGCGGCGGATATTTTTTCTTGTCCACCGCCAAGTCCGGCTTTCGACGCCATTTGGCCCGATTTTCCCGTAAAAGGTGAAGCACGGTAAGGATTCGTTATCCATAAGTTCGCATAGACTTTTCGCTGAACAAAAGATTAAGAGGCCGGAGGCTCCCATCATGACCCGTCAAGCGTTTGATGCGCGTGTGAAACTGCTGGCTTTGGGCTTGGGCGGCGTGACGCTGCTGGCCTTGCAGGCCTGCTCGACGGCGCCGACGCCGAAATATCCGATCTATATGCAGAATCGGCCAGCCGAGGCGACCGAAACCGCCGCTCAGGCAGGCGACGACCAGATGAGCGCTGCGGAATCTTCGGCGTCTTCGCCTTCCGCCGCCCCGGTGACAGCGCCGCAGGGCAGCGTATCGGTCAACGATCTGCCGCCTCCGCCCCCGCCGCCGGAGGATGAAGAGACGCCGCCCGCCACAGCGTCGCGCGCGCCGGTCGCGACGGCGCCCGTGAAGGATACGCGCGCGAGCTATGTCTATGTGCTGGTCGCGCACGATACGCTGTATGGCGTGTCGCGGCGCTTCGGCGTGCCTGTCAAGGAGCTTTACGCGCTGAACGGCCTGGCGCCCGACGCCAATCTGCGCATCGGCGAGAAGGTGCTGCTGCCGCCGACAGCAAAGGATAATGGCGTCGATCCGCACGCCAATGGCGACGGCATGGTCAAGCTGGCGACGGCGCTGGCGGCCAAGCCGGTGGTTCAGCCGAAGCCTGTTGCGCCTGAGGTCAAGCCGCAGCCCGTCGCGACCAAACCGGCGCCGGTCGCCAGTAAGCCGGTGGTGAGCGCGCCCGCGCCAGAAAAGCCCACCGTCAGTCCTCCGTCAGCGGCCACGGCTGCAAAGCCGGTCCAGACCGCGCCTGCGCCGCAACCGGCGGCGCCGTCGGGCTTTCCGACCAATGCGCGGCTGGCCGAAATGGGCAAAGGCCTGTTCGTCTGGCCGGTGCGCGGCAAGATCTTAGCGCCGTTCGGGCAACTGGCGCCCAATGTGCGCAATGACGGCATTAATATCGGCGCGTCCGCAGGGACCGAGATCAAGGCCGCCTCTGACGGCGTGGTCGTCTATGAGGGCGATCAGGTCAAGGAACTGGGCAACACCGTCTATATCAAGCACGATAATGGCTGGTATACCGGCTATTCCCACCTGCAGTCGATGAGCGTGAAGAATAATGAGCGCGTCCATAAAGGCGAGGTGATCGGCACAGTCGGTCAGACCGGCGTGATCGACAAGCCGCAACTGCATTTCGAGGTCCGCTATACGCCTTCGACCGATATCGCCAGGCCGATTGATCCGACCCTGGTTCTGCCAAAGTAGGATCGAGCGCGGCCTTCAAAAACGCGGTCCCGTCGGGGCCGCGTTTTTGTTTGCAAATACCGCCCACCAATACCCGTGTTGTCGCCAGGGTAATTATCTCATTGACCTTTTCGAGCGCGCGCCTATGTATGGCGGACCTTAAATTTTGCCCGAAACGCGCATTTCGAGGCTGATTATTTATAACGACTCTCAGGAGACGCTTGTGTTCGCTACCCCCGCCTACGCCCAGACCGCCGGCGCCGCCGCACCCGGCGGCGATCTGTTGACCATGCTGCCGATGCTGATCGGCTTTATCGCCATCATGTATTTCTTCATGATCCGTCCGCAGCAGCAGCAGGCCAAGCGCCACAAGGCGATGTTGTCGGCCATGAAGCGCAATGACACGGTCGTGCTGTCGTCGGGCATTGTCGGCAAGATCGTCCGCGTCGAAGAGACCGAGGTCATGGTCGAGATCGCGACCGGCGTCAGCGTCCGCGTCGTCAAGTCGATGATCACCGAGGTCCGCGCCAAGGGCGAACCGGCGCCAGCCAACGACAAAGCCGCTTAAAAGCGGCTTTTTTCATGATTACGAGACTGAGCAAGCCGTTATGATCAATCTTTCCCGCTGGAAAATCGGCGTGGTTGCAGTGGCCGTCCTCTTGGGCGTGCTGTTCACCCTGCCGAACTTCCTTCCGGCCAGCGTCCGCGACTCTATCAAGTTCGGGCCGAACAAGACCCTCAATCTGGGCCTCGACCTGCAGGGCGGCTCCTACCTTCTGGTCGGGGTCGATACCGACGCCCTGATCAAGGAGCGAACGACCAACCTGACCGAGGACGTGCGCAACACCCTGAACACGCAAGGCGTCGCTTTCAGCGGTCTGGGCGCGGCGGGTCATGCGGTCAATGTGCGCATCACCGATCCGGCGCAGGTGGACAAGGCCTATGGCCTGCTGGCCGCCATGGCCACGCCGCTGCCGAAGAATCCGAGCCTGAAAGATCTGTCGGTCAAGCGCGGCGACGATCAGACGATCAGCATGACCCTGACCGAGGACGGCATCCGCGCCACCTCGTCGAATGCGGTGGATACCTCGATCGAGATCGTGCGCCGCCGCATCGACAATCTCGGCACCAAGGAGCCGTCGATCACCCGTCAGGGCTCGACGCGCATCGTGGTCGAGGCGCCGGGCGAGAGCGATCCTGAGCAGCTCAAGCGCATTATCGGTCAGACCGCCAAGCTGACCTTCCAGATGGTCGATGACACGGTCACTCAGGCCGACATCGTCGCCGGTCGTATTCCGCCAGGCTCCGAAGCCCTGCCGGATGAGGAGCAGGCGGGCGCGCCTTTGGTGGTGCGCAAGGCCGTCATTCTGTCGGGCAGCAATCTGACCAAGGCCATGGTCGGTCGCGACCAGTATCAGCGTCCGGCCATCGACATGAATTTCGACGCCACCGGCGGGCAGAAATTCGGTCAGGTGACGGCGGAGAATATCGGCAAGCGCTTCGCCATTATTCTGGACGGCAAGGCCGTGTCGGCGCCGGTGATCCAAGGCGCCATTCCGGGCGGCCACGGTCAGATCACCGGCAATTTCACGCCGCAGCAGGCTTCGGACATGGTCGCCGTGCTGAACGGCGGCGCCCTGCCGGCCCCGCTCAAGATCGAACAGCAGCGCACGGTCACTGCTGAGCTGGGTGCCGACGCGGTCGCCAAGGGCGAAATATCGACCGTCATCGCCTTCTGCTCGGTCATCGTCTTTATGCTGCTGGCCTATGGCCTGTTGTTCGGCGGCATTTCGGTCGCCTCGCTGGTCGTCAACCTGCTGCTGCTGATCGGCGGCATGTCGATGATGCAGTCCACCCTGACCCTGCCCGGCATCGCCGGTCTGATCCTGACTCTGGCCATGGCGGTGGACGCCAACGTCCTGATCTATGAACGCATGCGCGATGAGGTGCATGCGGGCCGCAACCTGATCGCGGCGCTCAACGCCGGTTTCTCCAAGGCCTTGGAGACGATTATGGACGCCAACGTCACGACCCTGGTGGCGGCGGCGATCATGTATATGTTCGGCGCAGGCCCGGTAAAAGGTTTCGCCGTCACCCTGATGCTCGGCACCTTCACCTCGGTCTTCTCCGCCGTCATGGTGACGCAGGTTCTGGTGGCCCTGTGGTACAAGTGGCGCCGTCCCAAGACCCTGCCGATCGCCGACGACGTGGCGCCGAAGGCGTGGCCGCTGATCAAGGTGCTGCCGAAGAACACCGACATCCATTTCGTCAACTTCTCCAAGTTCGCGACCATCATTTCGGTGGTGGCGGTGGCGGGCTCGATCCTGATGTCCACCGTGTCGTTCGAGAACGGCGTGCATCCGCTCAAGGCGCCGTGCGGCGGTCTGAACTGCGGCGTCGATTTTAAGGGCGGCACCTCGCTGGAAATCACCACGCCGGGCAGCGCGCTCGACCTGGGCAAGCTGCGCGCCAGCCTGAACGCGCAAGGTCTGAAGGATGTGCAGGTGCAGGGCGTGGGCGACGGCTCGGACGCCTTCCTGCGCTTTGAATCGCCCGCCGTCGATCCGGCGAACAAGGTCGAGGCGGTCAAGGCGGAGCTGCAGAAAATCTATCCGGCGGCCAAATTCTCCAACACCGAAGTCGTCGGCGCCAAGGTATCGTCGGAACTGCTGACCGGCGGTATTCTGGCCCTGTTCATCGCCATCGGCCTGATGATGATCTATATCTGGTTCCGGTTCGAGTGGCAGTTCGGTCTGGGCGCCGTGTTCGCCCTGTTCCACGATGTGATCCTGACCTTCGGCCTGTTCGCTGTGTTCCGGCTGGATTTCGACCTGCGTGCGGTGGCGGCCATCCTGACCATTATCGGCTATTCGATGAACGATACCGTCGTCGTCTTCGACCGTTTGCGTGAAAACCTGCGCAAGTACAAGAAGATGCCGTTGGTGGATATTATCAACCTGTCGATCAACGAGACCCTGTCGCGGACGATCATTACCGGCCTCACGGCGGTCATGGCGCTGTCGGGCCTGGCCTTCCTCGGCGGCGAAGCTCTGTTCAGCTTCTCGATCTCGATGATCTTCGGCATCATTATCGGCACCTATTCGTCGATCTATGTCGCTGCGCCGGTCATCCTGCTCTGGGGCGTCAACCGCAATACGGACGACGCTGAGATCATCGACATGGGCGGTTTCAAGGGCGGCAAAAAGCCGAAGGAACTACCGTAAGATTTACGGATAAGGACAAGA